>CBIMZH010000075.1:0-8816 GCA_966248255.1 uncultured Cellvibrio sp. | reverse complement strand
ATACTGGTGGACTTGGGTGTGCTATCGCTGACGTGATGGTATTCCACCACCACCGCAGCAGAGCAGATCAAACTCAATGATTGCACCACAACCAGGGCGATAAGCTGTTGCCAGCTGCAAATTGAACGCATTATTTTCCGGTACAAGGTCCTACCCAATACTGGGCCTCTAGATTGGTTCGACAATCCCACGCCATTTGCGTACCGCCCATGGCTTCGCGGGGGATGAGCTGCAGATACTGGCCAGCGCCAAACTCTGTTTCATCCAGATCAAGTTGAATAACCCCACCCAGGCGCAGCGCCACCTGCTCAATCAAGCCGGGTTCACGCATAGCTGTAGGGTTGAGCTGCAAGTCCACAAAACTGGCAGGCCAATCACCCCGCTCCAGATAATACTGGGTAACTTGCATTTTTAGCGGTGTAACCATCGCCAGGGCATTGGCCAGCTTGGCTTTGCGCAGCGAGGTTTGATTAAACCCGCCAAGCGCGGATGTTAAATTTTGTGTTGTTGGCGGCTCAGCGTCAGCGCGTCTGGTTTCAGTCGCCTCCGATGTCACTTCCGCTGTCGCTTGCGGTGTAGCAGCCAGAGCAAATTCCGGCTGCGCCAGCAGATTATTAAGCGCCTCTTCATAGGCCGCCGTAAGCGAGTTTATTAAAGCCTCACGGCGCCCTGCAACCGAAGACGCGCTGCCCTGGGTTACTTGCGTCAGCAGCGGCTCGCCGGTATCTGCATCGACGAGTTGCCAGCGAATACTGAGCCACAGATTGTGGCGGCTAAAGGCAGAAAGAGAAACGTTATCCAGATTGGCGGCTTGCCCTGAACTGGACAATGTGGGGCTGCAGGCATTGACACGAATCTCGCTCACAGTTTGCTTAAGCATCAGTGCCAGCTGCTTATGGCTATCGCGCTTGGGCAGAGCGGCAAGCGCACTCATATTGCGATAGCCATTGCTACCCAACAGGCGACCCAAGAGCGCAGAGTTTTGCTCAAAGTTCTGCAATACATCATTGTAGCGGTGATTAAATTCCGCCAGATCCATACCCAGAGGTGATACGCAGTCGCCGCCAAAATAGAGATAAACCAGTTTGTCATTGGGGTGAGTTTTTTGCAGCTCCGTCCAATCCAGCGCGCTGCGCATAATCCATTTGGATGGTTCAGTGCCAGCATAGCGCCTGGCGCTCAGGCTATCTGTCGCCCGCGCTGGCGGCATAACGCCTATATCCACATCCTGCGCCTGGGCGGTCTGATCCAATTTTCTATCGGAATAGTGAACCTTGCCGGCAGCATCAACCCACTTATAAATTTCCGCTGTTGCCTGCTGCAGCGAAAAGTACGTGAGTAAAAAATACAACGCACTGAGAACTCCCTGTTTTGGTTTCAACCACATAGACTAGGATTCCTGTTCAACAAACCTCAGGCCAACGCCGGTAGTTTCCACCCGCACCACTTCCATTTTTAATATAGGCGCATCCTCGGCAATACCCTGCACCTGGCCCAGCAACAGGCTGCCAATGGCTGGCACAAGTTCAGGCTCGAGCACCACAAACACACCGCCATCGGAAATATCCCGCGTTTTAACCAGTATTTCGCCCACAGACTCGTGTTGAATTTTTATGCGGCAGGCAAAGGGGGTGCGTATATGTTTGCGTTTTTCGTGGCCCATAGGTTCCTCATAGGATTGCGGCGTAATACGTCAGTTAATTTACACAATAAAAAAGGCGAGCCTGGCTCACCTTTTTTATTGCTGAGTTATTTTTCTACCACTTCAGCCTTGTCTACTTTTTGGAACCCGCGCGGCAGCTTGTTACCTCTGCGCCCGCGCTCGCCCTTGTAGTGCTCAAGGTCAGCCGCTTTTAAGGTAATAAAGCGCTTGCCCGAGTGCAGGGTCAATTGTTGACCAGGGTGAATCACGCTAACCGCAATCACATACTCCTCGCGCGCGGCAGCGCGAGCGCTGGGAATATTCATAATTTTATTGCCCTTACCGCGCGGTAATTCCGGCAACTCGGTTACCGGGAACACCAATAGGCGGCCGTCGTTACTTACCGCCGCCAGCAGCGCCTGGCTTGGGTCAGTTACAATTTGCGGCGGCAGTACGCGGGAATTTTCCGGCAGGGTTAAGAGCGCCTTGCCCGCTTTGTTTTTACTGGCCAGATCATCCAGCTTGGCGACAAAACCATAACCGGCGTCCGAGGCCAAAAGCACGCGCTGCTCTTCCGCGCCCATCAATACACCTTCAAAGGTGGCACCGCTGGGCGGATTGATATGGCCACTCAATGGCTCGCCCTGACCGCGCGCCGAAGGTAACTTGTGTGCGGGCACAGAATAACTGCGCCCGGTGGAGTCGATTAGAATGACGCTTTGATTGCTCTTGCCGTGGACCGCAAATTTAAAGCTGTCACCGGCCTTGTAGCTGAGGCTGGTGGGGTCGAGATCATGGCCTTTACCGGCGCGAATCCAACCCTTATCGGAAATCACTACAGTCACTGGATCGGCGCTAACCAATTCAGTTTCGCTCAGCGCCTGAGCTTCGGCGCGCTCGACAATAGGCGAGCGGCGCTCATCGCCATACTGCTCGGCGGCTTGCAACAGTTCTTTGCGAATCAAATTTTTTAATTTGACCGCCGAGCCGAGAATGCCCTGCAGCTGATCGCGCTCTTTTTCCAGCTCCGCCTGCTCGCCACGAATTTTCATCTCTTCCAAGCGCGCTAATTGACGCAGCTTGGTTTCGAGAATGTATTCGGTCTGATCTTCAGTCAGTTCAAAGCGCTTCATCAACTCGGCTTTGGGGTCTTCCTCCTCGCGAATAATGCGAATCACTTCGTCGAGGTTTAAAAACGCAACCAACAAACCCGCCAACAGGTGCAAGCGGCGCTCAACTTTATCCAGGCGGAATTGCAGACGGCGACGGGTGGTAACCGTGCGAAAACTGAGCCACTCGGTGAGAATTTTATTAAGCGACTTAACAGCCGGGCGGCCGTCAATACCAATCACATTCATATTGACGCGATAGGTGCGTTCCAGCTCGGTGGTGGCAAACAGGTGTTGCATCACCTGCTCTAAATCCACGCGATTGGAACGCGGCACTACTACTAAACGGGTGGGGTTTTCGTGATCGGATTCGTCGCGCAGGTCCGCCACCATGGGCAGTTTTTTTGCCTGCATTTGCGCGGCGATTTGCTCGAGAATTTTTGCTCCGCTCACCTGATGCGGCAGCGCGGTAATCACTATATCGCCCGAGTCTTCATCTTTTTGCCAAACGGCGCGCATACGCACACTGCCGCGACCCGTCTCGTACATTTTAATCAGGTCGTCGCGGGAGCTGATGATTTCCGCCTCGGTGGGCATATCCGGGCCGAGAATAAACTGGCACAGCTCGGTAACGCTGGCATTGGGGTTGTCGAGCAGATGCACACAGGCACTGACTACTTCGCGCAAATTGTGCGGTGGAATATCGGTGGCCATACCCACGGCAATACCTGTAGTACCGTTAAGCAACAGGTTGGGTACGCGCGCGGGGAATACGCAGGGCTCATCCAGAGTGCCGTCAAAGTTTGGCTGCCAATCCACTGTGCCCTGGCCCAACTCATCCAAGAGCACTTCGGCATATTTGGTTAAGCGCGATTCGGTATAACGCATGGCGGCGAAGGATTTCGGATCGTCTGGCGAACCCCAGTTGCCCTGGCCATCCACCAGTGTGTAGCGATAGGAAAACGGCTGCGCCATAAGCACCATGGCTTCATAGGCAGCCGAGTCGCCGTGCGGGTGAAATTTACCGATTACATCACCCACGGTGCGCGCGGATTTTTTGTATTTGGCGCTGGCCTTTAAGCCCAGCTCACTCATGGCGTAAACAATGCGGCGCTGAACCGGTTTGAGACCATCGCCTATATGCGGCAGGGCGCGGTCGAGGATTACGTACATGGAGTAATCCAGATAAGCCTTTTCGGTGTATTCCTTAAGCGCTATACGCTCATCGGCTTCGGGGAGTACCACAGAATCTGTCATTGATAACCCTTAAACGTTTTTAATACTCAGGTTTTAATTGCGAAAAATTCAGCAATTAAATTTTTATTTACTTAGCAGAGGTATGCTGCCCTTTTCTTCAATATTCATCGAGGGCAGCCAGGCACTGAAATCCAACTTGGCTTTAAAGTTATAACTTACATTTTCACCCAAACCATTTTTACCCAGGTGCTCCAACAGGTGCACCAGCTGTAAAATATTCGCGGTAACCACCACGCTGACCGGGGTTTCCTGATAAGCTCTAAGGCTTGGCAACTGGCTGTTTACGCCGGTTAGCAAATCGTAATTTTCTATGCCTATGCTGTAGGAAATTCCACGCAGAGAGAGATCCTGCGCATTGGGGTTGGATACCAACAAGTCCACCTGGATTGGCTGAGTAAAACCCTGGGCTGGCAACAGCTTAAGCGCCGCCACCTTAACACTGGGCTTTTCCAGTTTAGGACCGGTAAGTGCACAACCAGAGAGATAAAACAGGACAAGAAATAACCCGAAGCGATAACAACCTATTATTGATTTCATTAAATAGCTCTATCTGCAAAATTTTGTGACTTGAGCAACTGGCATAAACCTCCCTGAATGATCTAATTCGCTCCCTGACGATACCGGTTAAGAATATTCAACTTATGTACCCTAGCAGCGCGAAAACACCTCTCGATCGGCAGCAGTTGCAAGCCGCGCGAGCTATTCGCTTCCTCGACCGGGAGGAGACTCGCTATCCGCTGCTGATGCGCCTGAGTATGGATTTTGGCTTTCGCGTACTTCAGTTACACCCCAGGGTTTACAGCCATATTTCGCGTCAGTGGGTGCCAGTGCAATGTGAGTTTATCCTCGCCAGCCAAAACCCCGAAAGCCGCCTTTGGTACCAATGGACGCCAGGCTTTTCCTCCCTGGAGTTACTGCACGACTACGCCGCGCGCCATGAAATCGACCTCCTGCATGCACAGCTGTTTGGCGATGAGGACGGCGACCTCGCGCAGGGCTACTAGTCGCCCATCTCCCATTCAAACTCCTCAAGCAGATCCAGCGGCTCCATTTCATCGCCTTCCAGCGCGTCATCCCAGTTGATGCCTATTAGCAGCAAATCCTCATGCATACCTGGCAGCCAATCCTCAAGGAATTCGTCCAGATCTATAGCGACCGGCTGGTAGCCTGCCCAGTCTTCGCGACAGTGCACCGCGGCAAACGCCTGTTGCGACCAGAAGGGCATAACGTCCATATTTTCGTGCTGCTCGGAACCACAGAGCGCCCAGCCCTCTTCGCCTTGCAGCCCCCAGACACACCCCTGCTCCAGGGCTTCGACAATAAAGCGATCCATATTTTCGTCGAGATCTTCACTCAATCCGTCGGCTATTTCACTCATAAGGCTACCTTTTTATGTCAGTGATTCAGTTAGAGCACCAAGCGGTTGCCCTGGGCTTTTAACCAGCGCCGCAGCGCCAGGTAGTTGGGACAGACACTGGCAACCAGCGCCCAAAAAGCCGGGCTGTGGTTGTGGTGACGCAGATGACTGACTTCGTGGGCAACAAGATAATCCACTACCGCCTCTGGAGCCAGAAGTATATGCCAATTGTACTGGATAGCCCCGGCGCTGGTGCAGTGGCCCCACTTGGAGCGGGTCGCCTTGACGCTCACCTGACTAAATTTCAGCCCCATGGCCGCGCTCAGCTGCTGGGTTTTAAGCTTGAGAATCGCCAGCGCCTGTTGTTGATACCAGCGCGCGAGCAGTTCTTTTATTTGCACCTGGCGAGGTTTGCGCGAGCGCGACGAGAGAATCAGATGCAGCTCCTGGTCGCGCCTGGCAATAGCTGCGCTCGCCCCGCTAGCCAGCACCAGCGTTAAGCTGCTCCCCAAAAATGGCAGCTGGCTGCCCGCCTCATATTCAGGCTCTGCGGGCAGGCTTTGCTGGTGCTGTTGCTGCTCGGCAATCTTGGCCCTTACCCAGGCAGCTTTTTGTTTGAGGAACGCCAGTAAATAGGCTTCGGCCACTCCCGGAGGCGCGCGCAAGCTAACCTGCCCCTGGCGCACCTCAATAGCCACACGCTTGCGCCTGGGGGAACGCACAATTTGAAAGGGAAAACCCAGGCTGGCGGCGGCCAGCTCGGCTTGCGCCCTAGCCATAGCGGCTATCCGCGACAAAGGGATTAGTGCGGCGCTCTTCACCAAAAGTCGACATAGGCCCGTGACCGGGAATAAAACTTATATCGTCACCCAGGGGAAAGAGCTTGTTGCGGATAGAATCCACCAGTTGATCGAAGTTGCCGCGGGGAAAATCTGTGCGGCCTATGGAGCCGCGAAAGAGCACATCGCCCACCAGCGCCAGCTTCGCCGTTTCGCTGACAAACACTACATGGCCAGGGGTATGGCCCGGGCAAAAATAGACATCCAGAGTCTCCTGACCCAGCTGCAGCTGATCGCCCTGAGTAAGGAAACGCTCGGGCACAAAGCCCTCCACCGGGGGAAAGCCCATCATTTTGCACTGCTGGTCGAGCATGGCAATCCAGAACATATCCTCCTGATGTGGTCCGATAATTGGCAGTTTGAGCGTTTTGGCCAGCTCGGCGGTGCCGCCCACATGGTCCAAATGGCCGTGGGTCAACCATATCTGCTTAAGTTTAACGCCCTGTTTGGCGACAGCCGCCAGTATCAGCGCCAGATCACCCCCCCGGGTCCACCACGGCGGCGTCCAGAGTTTGATCGCACCAGAGCAGGGTGCAGTTTTGCTGATAGGGGGTTACAGGAACAATTTGATAGCGCAGCACATCTGACCTCTGGCTGAATTGAATCGGGTGGAAATTGCCCGCCAAGATACCACAGCTACCCCAAGTCGGTGATTTTGCTATGGATTTTTCCTGACAACGGGGGATTTTTGTTTGCAACTCACCCGAGTTTGCTAAACTCGCCGCCAAGAGGCCAAGCGGCCCAGCCCTGAGAAATGAACCCTATGAACGAAAAACTATTTGTCGGTTTGCAGCGCCTTGTACCCCAGCACGGATTATCACGCCTGGTCGGCTGGCTGGCCGCCAGCCAAGCCCAGCCCATTAAAAATACTTTTATCAGCTGGTTTGTAAAACGCTACAACGTAGACATGAGCCTGGCCCTGGAGGAAGACCCCCTGGCCTACAGTTGCTTTAACGATTTTTTCACCCGTGCACTCAAGCCCGATGCGCGTCCAATAGATGCCAATAGCCAGTCAATTGTCTGCCCCGCCGATGGCGCCATCAGCCAGCTGGGCAAAATTGAATCAGGTCGAGTTTTTCAAGCCAAAGGCCAGGACTATTCAGTGCTGGAGCTGCTCGGCGGCGACGAGGCGCTGGCGGCAGAATTTGACGGCGGCAACTTCGCCACTGTGTACCTGTCGCCGCGCGACTACCACAGAGTGCACATGCCCTACGGGGGCAAGCTGCGCACCATGGTCAGCATCCCCGGCGAACTCTTTTCGGTCAATACCGCCACCGCCAATCAGGTGCCGCGCCTGTTTGCACGCAACGAGCGCGCTGCAGCTATTTTCGATACCGACATAGGCCCTATGGCGGTAGTTCTGGTGGGTGCGATGATTGTGGCCGGCATAGAAACCGTGTGGGACGGCAGTATCGCCCCCTTCGCCAGCCGCGAGATAGAAACCTCCAGCTACCCCTACCAAAACATAAACCTGGTTAAAGGCGCGGAGATGGGCCGCTTTAAACTTGGCTCTACCGCTATCGTTTTATTTGCCAAAGATAAAATGGAGTGGAGCAAAAAATACGCGGCGGGCACGCCCACCAAAATGGGTGAGATTATGGGGCGACGCAAATAGTCGCCCCAATAAATAACTAGCGGTTTTGCGGCTCGTCCTGCTCAGCATCAAGCTCTTTGTATAACTTGACCGGTTTGTGCAGTTTTTTGCGCATTTTGATATTGATCAGCTCCACACTGAGGGAGAAAATCATCGCGAAGTAGATATAGCCCTTGGGCACATGGACACCAAAGCCTTCAATCATCAGGGTAAAACCGACAATCACCAAAAAGGACAGCGCAAGAATTTTTATGGTTGGGTGATCATCAACAAAATCGCCAATCGGCTTGGCCGCAAAGAGCATAACCCCAACCGCTAAAATAATGGCCAGCGCCATAATCGGCAATTGGCTGACCAACCCCACCGCCGTAATCACTGAATCCAGCGAAAAAACTATATCGAGAATGGCAATTTGCACCAATACCATCAGCAAGCCTTTACTGGTGATATTGGGCGATTCCTCTTCAGCGCCTTCCAGGCTGGCGTGGATTTCGTGAGTCGCCTTGGCGATTAAAAATAAGCCGCCGCCAATCAAAATAATATCGCGCCCGGAAACCGGATAACCCAGCAGATAAAACCAGGGCTCCGTCAGCCCCATTACCCAGGTCAGTGAGAAGAGCAACAGCAGGCGAGTGAGCATCGCCAGACCCAAGCCGGTGGTGCGGGCAAAATTGCGCTGCTCTGCGGGCAGGCGCCCCACCAGAATGGAAATAAAAATAATATTGTCGATACCCAGCACGATTTCGAGCATGGTCAGTGTCGCCAATGCGACCCAGGCCTCTGGGCTGTAAAGCCATTCAAACATAGGTTGTACCCCAAGAAAATTCGGCCCATTTTACGGGTTTAGGCTGCTTCCCAGAAGGTAGATTTTACAAATAAAAAAGGCCGGCTTAAGCCGGCCTTTTGCAGTCGCTGACACTCAGGTCTTGGAAGTGAGTTTGCTGAGCAGGGCCATCAGGCCTTTCTTTTCGGTCTTCATTAAATACTGATCGCGGATACCGGAAATATCCACATCAAA
>CBIMZH010000074.1:0-8840 GCA_966248255.1 uncultured Cellvibrio sp. | reverse complement strand
AGCAAACGCCTGATCGACCAGCAGCTGAGCCGCTACGGCCTGGATCAGCGGCGCAAGCGCTTGGCGGGCAGTTTAAGCGGCGGCCAGCGCCAGCGGCTGGCCTTGGCGGCAGCCACCTTACATCAACCGGAACTGCTGATTCTCGATGAACCCACCTCGGCGGTGGACCCGGAAAACCGCCGCGACTTTTGGGAGAAGCTGTTTGACCTCTGCGATGCCGGCGCCACCATTCTGGTGTCCACCCACTATATGGATGAAGCCGAGCGCTGCCACGGCATTGCCATTATGGAGGCGGGGAAAAAACGCGCCGATGGCTCGCCAGCGCAGCTGATGCGCGAGCTGGGCGCCAAGGTAGTGGAGGTGGATGGCGAAGGCCTGCGCGGCCTTAAACAACAGCTCAGCGCCCTGCCCCAAGTGGTCTCCACCGCGCAGCTGGGCACTCATTTGCGCGTGCTGATTAACGATCAGATAGACGACCCCGAAGCCTGGTTGCGCAGCGCCCACGGCGAGCTGGTGAATGGCCGCGGCATTCATCTGGTGCGCCCCAGCCTGGAGGATGTATTTGTCCACTGCACCGGCAGCGCTGTGCAACAGAGCGGACGGCAGTAGGACGGCCCGAGGAAGTCATCATGTCGATAATCAAAAGCATTCAACACAGTCTGCAGCGTATCGCCGCTATCACCTTTAAAGAGCTGCGCCAGCTGGCGCGGGACAGGCCCACCTTTGGCATGGTGGTGATGGTGCCCCTTATCCAACTGCTGCTGTTTGGCTTTGCCATTAACACCAATGTGCGCCACCTGACCGTGGGCGTGGTGGATATGAGCAACAGCCAGCTGGCGCGCAGTTTAATTGCCGATGTCAGCGCCACCCAGGTAGTGGACTTTCGCGAGACTTACACCAACCCCAGCGCCGCTGAAGACGCCATTCGCCGCGGCCAGATACACGCCGCGCTGGTCATCCCCACCGACCTGGGCCAGCGTATGCTCGACCAGCGCCCCCTGGCGCAGTGGTTGATTGACGGCTCAGACACCATGGTTAGCAATGCCCTGCTTGGCCTGCAGCAAATGCCGCTAAGCAGCAGCCTGAGCGCGCGCGCCGTTGCCGCGAGCAACACCTTTGAAATCGCCCTGTTTTTTAACCCTGAGCGGCGCTCGGCGGTAAACATAGTCCCCGGCCTAGTGGCCATAGTGCTGACCATGACCATGGTGATGTTCACCTCGGCAGCGCTGGTGCGCGAGCGCGAACGCGGCAACCTGGAGCTGCTGATCACCACCCCCATTCACTCCAGCGAAATCATGGTGGGCAAGATACTGCCCTATATCGCCGTGGGCCTGGTGCAGATGGCAATTATCCTTGGCTTGGGCAATCTGATTTTTGCCGTGCCCATTAATGGCCGCCTGGATCAAATCGTTCTCTCGGTATTTGCTTTTATCAGCGCCAGCCTCACCCTGGGGTTGTTTATGTCCACAGTCGCCAAAAACCAGCTGCAGGCCATGCAGCTGACCATTTTTATTCTTATGCCCTCGATATTGCTCTCCGGCTTTATGTTCCCCTATGAGGGTATGCCAGTGGCTGCCCAGTGGATTGCCGAGGCCTTTCCCGCCACTCACTTTATCCGCATGGTGCGCGCCATAGTGCTGCGCGGAGCAACACTCGATGACCTTTGGGATGATTTGGCCTGGCTCATTGGCTTTACTATCATTGGTATTTTCGTCTCCGCCATGCGCTTTAAAAAGCGTCTGGATTAAAGCGCAACCAGCCAGCCCCCCCCTTTGCAATAAACCATTAACAGGTAGACTATTTAGCTTTGCTCCCAATCCACCAGTTTTTCTCCCAACCCACGATAACGGCCATTCAGGGATTCCTATGAAATACGACAACATCCTCCAAGCCATTGGCAACACCCCACACATTCGCATCAACCATTTGTTCCGCAGCGATATTGAAGTCTGGATGAAAGTGGAGCGCTTTAACCCTGGCTCCAGCATCAAAGACCGTATCGCCCTGGCGATGATTGAAGACGCCGAAGCCAAGGGCCTGATCAACAAGGACTCGGTGATTATCGAGCCGACCTCCGGCAATACCGGTATTGGCCTGGCCCTGGTGGCCGCCGTTAAAGGCTACCGCTTGATTCTGACCATGCCTGAGTCCATGTCTATTGAGCGCCGTAAATACATGAAGGCCCTGGGCGCCGAACTGGTGCTCACGCCCAAAGAACTGGGCATGGGCGGCTGTATCGCCAAGGCCAATGAGTTGCTGGCAGAAACCCCCAACGCCTGGATGCCACAGCAATTTAACAACCCGGCCAACGTCGAAGTGCACCGCAGCACTACCGCCCAGGAGATACTTGCCGACTTCCCCGAAGGCCTGGACTATCTGATTACCGGCGTAGGTACCGGCGGCCATATCACCGGCTGCAGCCAAGTGCTTAAAGCGCAATTCCCGCAGCTAAAAACCCTGGCAGTGGAGCCGGTTAAATCGCCCGTCATCAGCGGCGGGCAAAAAGGCCTGCACCGTATTCAAGGTATAGGCGCGGGCTTTATTCCCCAGGTACTGGACACAGCGACCCTGGACGGCACAGTGCAGGTAACCGAGGAAGACTCCTTTGAAATGGCGCGCCAGTGCGCATTGAAAGAAGGGATTTTTATCGGTATCTCCTCAGGCGCCACCCTGGCCGCCGTTGCGCAAAAGCAGGCGGAATTCGCCCCCGGCAGCCGCGTGGTGATTTTTAGCTACGATACCGGCGAGCGCTATTTGTCGATTGAAGACCTGTTTTAATTATTCACCCATGGCTTCCTTCGGGAAGCCATTTTTTCAGAGTATTTAACTATGGCACTGTTGATTGGCTTGCTCATTATTTGTATCCCCCTGGCTCTGGCTTACCTGAAATATCGCGACACGCAAAAGAAATACGACAAGCGTATGGAGGAAATTCAACAGCGCCTGCACCAGATTGAAGAAGACAAAGACTAGCCCATTTCGGCATCAGAGTTTGCATCCAAACCTATTCTCAACACATTGCTGTAAATCCTGTTAACAGCGTCCCCAAACTGTCATATCCCCAGCGCTAGAATCCCTCGCGGTTAAACCTGACTGTCATTAAAATACAGTCATAAAGGTCACTTCTCCCAGCAGCTTTGAGGAACAAACAATGAGCAATATCCATTTTATTGGCGGTGAAAAAGGCGGTGTCGGCAAATCCATGTGCGCGCGACTTCTGGCGCAATATTTTATTGACCGCAACATAGCTTTTTTGGGCTTTGATGCCGACCAGTCCCACGGCACGTTTTCGCGTTTCTACGCGGACTATGCCTCGCCCCTGGCCATCGACAGTTTCGCCAGCCTGGATCAAATGGTTGACAACCTCGCTCAACAAAATGCCAGCGAATTAATTATCGACCTGGCCGCGCAAACCGCTAAACCCCTGGCTAAATGGATTAACGACAGCGATGCCCTGGCGCTGCTGCAGACACTGGGCCATAAAGTTTACTTTTGGCATCTGATGGACGACGGCGCCGACTCAGTGCAGCTGCTGGACAAGCTGCTCGACCAGTATCCACAAAGCGCAATCCAGTTTGTGGTAGTGACCAACTATGGTCGCGGTGAAAACTTCAGCCGCTTTGAGCAAACCCCTTGCTACCGCAAGGC
This sequence comes from uncultured Cellvibrio sp., assembly GCA_966248255.1. GTDB lineage: Bacteria > Pseudomonadota > Gammaproteobacteria > Pseudomonadales > Cellvibrionaceae > Cellvibrio. Next base: position 5,192 of record CBIMZH010000074.1, on the reverse strand, counting down.
CCAAGCGCGCAATGCGCAGTTTTTGCAACTGAGCAAACTACAACCCGCACTGGTACAAGCCATAGATTTCAGCAACACCAGTTTTTGGGCAGCGGCCAACAACCCCCAGGTTATGAGCACTATGGAGCGCTCGCGCGTGCGTGTATGGCTAAATGAAAACTACGCGCAGCTGGATAAATTGGCACTGCAGCAGGACGCAGATAATTGGCTGGCAAATCCAGTAACTGGGCACAATTGGGATGAGCCAGTGGCGCAGCAAAATGATATGGACGCAGGCAACTTTGCCAATGCCCCAATGCAAGACGGCAACTTCAATTTTGGCGATAGCCAAGACAACTGGGGCTATCAGGTCAGTACCAATAGCCTTAACTAGTTGATGCAAAGCAGATGACACAGGCTGGCCCCGGACTTCACCGCCGGGGCCAGTTTTTTTAGCCATTAATAAGCTTTATTACTTAACCAGACCACTCCATAAGGCGGCAAATTCAAATCGGCGCGCAGGTCGCTATAGATAGTGCCGCTGAGCAAATCTACCCAAGTCTCCAGCGCAATTAAATTCACACTGGCCAAAGGAATACACAGCGGTTGATCGCTGACATTGTGAATACAAAAAATACTCTGCTCGCGCCTGGGGCTCTGCCGCCAAAAGCCAAATACCTGATCGCCCAGATGCAAGGTGTATTGCGTAGCATTGGGGTGAAACGCTGGCTGTTTAATGCGCACCGCCAACAGCGCTTTCATACGCGCAAACACCTTGGCGTGATGAGAAAAGTCATTGGCCAGCTTTTCTTCCAGCTCATCCAGGTTCCACTTGTGACGATTAATGGCGCGATTGTGGCCCGAGTGCTCCACACCGGCGTAGTCGTTGTTGGTGGCGAGAAAACTGTGGATATAAATTCCAGGGATTCCCTCAAGTGCAAACATAATCGCGTGGGCGCAAATAAAACGCTCCAGCTGCCACTTGTCCTGCCCTTTCACTGTGCCCTGCAGGGCGTCAAACAGGGTGACATTAATTTCGTAGGGTTTGGTTAAACCGCCATTCACCGAGCGCCAGGAAATACGCGCGCCGAAATTTTGCATGCAGTTAACCAGCAGATCTATATCGCCATCGCCCAGCAAGCCCTCCGCCGGACGCAAGCCAATGCCATCGTGGGAGGCAATAAAATTAAAATAAAAGGTGCCCATCTGCGCCGGCGGCATAGCCATTTGCCACTGTTTCAAATACACCGCTGTGCCAGTCATAAGCGCGTGCAACAGCAGCGGCGGCAGCGAAAAATTGTAAACCGCGTGGGCCTCATTGGCGTTGCCAAAATAAGACAGGTTTTCGTGATTGGGCAGATTGGTTTCGGTAATGATGATGGCGCCCGGCGAATGGTGTTCGATCAGGGTGCGCATCAGCCGCACCATCTCATGGGTTTTAGCGTGATTGATACAGGGGGTGCCCAACTCCTTCCACAAAAAGGCCACAGCATCCAGGCGAAAGGTGCGCACCTCGCGATCGAGATAAAACTTGATAATGCCGAGCATCTCCTTAAGCAACTCTGGATTGGCAAAATTCAAGTCCACCTGATCGTGACTAAAGGTGCACCAGACGTAGCGTTTGCCATCCAGGGTTTCCACCTCCGCCAACAGCGGCGACGTGCGCGGGCGCACCACCGCCGACAGGTCCTCTGCCGGGTCCGCCTCCATAAAATAATCCAGCCCCGGCTGTTTGCGCTGTTTAAAATTATCAAACCAGCGGCTGCGCGCCGAGCAGTGGTTAACCACCAGATCGGCCATCAAATTGTATTCCTTGCCTAGGGCCTCCACCTGCGACCAATCGCCCAGCGCATCGTTTACCTGGGTGTAGTCAATTACCGAAAAGCCATCGTCCGAGCTGTAGGGAAAAAACGGCAAAATATGTACGCCGTTAACCACTTCGCGCAGTTGCTGATTAACAAATTGATGCAGGCTGGCAAGCGGCGCCTCGCCCTCGCGTTTAAGCGAATCGCCATAGGTAATTAGCATTACATCGCGCTGACTCCAGGAGTTTTCATGTACACCTGGCTTTTCACAGTTTTCATCCAGCCCCATAACCGCGATAAGCTCAGCCGCCAGCCTGGGCACATCCAATTCGGGGTAGATAAAGGCGAGATGATTTTCCACCAGAAAACGTAGCTTTTTGCGCACCGCGGCTTCTTGAGTTGCTATAGGCAAACTGGAAGTCATGGAGTAGCTCCTTGATGGTTGACGAGCCCTGGAAAAATTATCAGCGTTGCCATCGCCTGGATTTTTCAGTGGCTCTGTAGCAAAAATTAACGTCCGCCAAACTCCTTCATATCATCGTCCACCGCCTGATAGAGGTCGCTGAGGATATTGGGCACTGCACTGATCACCCGGTTCCAACAGGGCATAAAAGGCTTTTCCATAGGGTTGGCTAAAAAGCGCTGGCCCGCCTCCAGAATATTTTTGGCAAACATTTCCACCGCCTGCTCCTCGGCATGAATATCCAACTTAAGGCCATTCATGCGCGCGTCATTGGCATAGGTCTCGATAAAATCCAGCGCTATGCGAAAGTAAGTCGCTTTAATCGAGCGGAAGGTTTCCGAGTTAAATACCACCCCCTGGGTCGCCAGCTTGCGAAACAGCGCCTTGGAAATATCAATCGACATTTTCGACAGGCCGTTATTGGCATCCTCAGCCGACAACTCCTGGTGTTTGTGATCATAAGTGGTGGCTATGTCTGCCTGGCAGAGGCGGTTGTTGGCGTAGTTGCGATGCACCTCCGAGAGCACACCAATTTCCAGGCCCCAGTCACTGGGGATGCGAATATCGTTAATCACATCGGCGCGAAACGAAAACTCACCGGCGAGGGGATAGCGAAAACTGTCGATGTAATCCAGATAGTCAAAAGGCCCCAGAGTCTTTTTTAAGGCGCGAATTAAGGGCGTGACCAGCAGGCGACTGACGCGTCCGTGAATTTTGCCGTTGGCGACCCGCGCGTAAAAGCCTTTGCAGAATTCGTAGTTAAAACTGGGGTTGGCCACAGGGTAAATAAGCCGTGCCAGCAGGCTGCGGTCATAGGTGACTATGTCACAATCGTGCAGCGCCACAGATTCGGCTTTGTCCGAAGCCAACACATAGCCCAGGCAAAACCAAACATTGCGCCCCTTGCCCGGCTCTATGGGCGATAAGCCCTCTTTTTTAAGCTGCTCATCTATCGCGCGCAGGCGCGGGCCATCGTTCCAGAGCACGCGAATTTTGGGCGCCAGGGGTGCAAAAAATTTAAGTGCGTAGCGGTACTGCGCCTCGTCGGCTCTATCCAGGCCCAGCACTATCTCCTCCAGGTAATCCACCTGAGTCAGCTCGGCGACAATTTTTTTAAGCGCGTCGCCCTCCAGCTCGGAAAACAGCGAAGGCAATACCAGGCTCATAGGCCGCGTGCGCGAAAACTGTTGCAGCTCCCGCTCCATATCGGGGAGGTCCCGCTGCGCCAGATTGTGCAGCGTGGTGACTATGCCGTTTTGATAAAAATCGCCCATGGGCTGATCTCCTCTTAAGGGGCCTGCACCCCAACCGCGAGCGCAGACTTAAAAGCGAAGCCCCAGGCCAACACTGCTGGGCCTGGTTACTCCGGGTTAAGATCACTCACTCCAGGAGCGAGCCATCAACAAGTTTTAAGTGGTGTTCCATCGCCTCCTTCCAGCCCTGGGGGCCGTATGCGTCTGTGTAGTAGATGTCAGCTGCCGCCTGCGGCACCTGGGGGAATGGGTGTTTGGGGGATTTAACCAGCACTGGCCACTGGGCCAGCTTGAGCATATCCAGGTCGTTGCCGGAATCGCCCAGCGCCACTATCACCGGCGGCTTGCCCCAGACGGGTTCCAGCTGCTGGCTGAGCCAGGTCATAGCGCTGCCTTTGTCGCACTTGCCCAGCACATGGTAAAAGCGCCCGCCTTTAAGCAGGCTCATGCCTCTGTCCTGCAGCACCTGCTGGAAAGCGGCGAGTTCATCCTGGGTGTCGCGCCAGAGAATAGGTTCGGAATAACCGCGCGCCTGGGCGCGTTTGGCCGAGCTGGGCGAGAGCCCGGTATGGCCCATCACCTGCTCTATGGTCCAGTCGTTAAAGCCTTCAAATTTCCATTGGAATTGCTGGCGAATCTCCTGCAGCTGGGCCACCAGCTGTGGCCGTTTTTGCCCCAACACCTTGCCTAAAAAGCCGGGGGCCAGGGCCTCGCCCTGCTCATGAATCAGGTCATAACCCTGACGCCAGTAAATGGCCGAGCCGTTTTCGACAATGAAAGGAGAATTGATGCCCATGTCCTGTTGCAGGCTGACCACCTCAGCGGCAGTTTTACTGGTGTTGATAATCACCGGAATTTCCAACTGCTTAAGCCGCTTGAGGGTTTGGTAAGCGGCGGCCCAGGAGTAGGTGTCGTGATCCAGCAGGGTGCCATCCAGATCAGTTACTACCATCAAGCCAGCGGAATTCAGGGCCAACATAGGCATCTCCTTGCTAGGGGTCGGGGGCGAGATTCACATTGACCGCCGCGCCTGCCCAGGGCGCAGCTTCAGGGCAGCGGTCGAGGATCTGGTGATCCTCACTGAGAATAAATTCCACATCTGCCTGGCCTGGCAGGCTGAGCAGCGCCCATTGGGTCAGGCGCTGGTAGTGGGCGATAAAACGCGCCAGCTGCTCCGGTGATTGAATCCGCGCAGGCTCATTGGGGTGCTGTTTGGCCCAGCGCTCGGCCAGTTTTTGCTCCTGCAACTGGCGCCAGGCAAGCACAGAGTCAAACGAAGGGGCGCTGAGTACAATCAAAAATTCCAGGCGGCGGAAGAGTTGCTGATAAGGCCCGGCCAGTTGGCGATTGACCCAATTGCGCCAGATGCCCTGCGGGTCCTCCTCCTGCTCCAGGCTATTTACCGGTTGCTGCAACCGCGCTTGCGGCTCTGAGGTGAGGCCGACGCACCAGCCCTCAAGAATGATCATATCCACAGGGCCGTCAATTGAATCCCAATTCTCCACCGGGAAGCGGTCATCCAGGGCTTTATTGAAACGGGGAATGGCCAGTCGCTGGCCCTCCTCCAGGCCCTTAAGCTGGTCGAGTAAATCCAGCGCGAGGCCAATGTCGTGTGTGCCGGGCACACCGCGGGTAATCAACAGGGGGTGAACACTGGTGGCCAGCTGAGTGCGCTCGGCGCGAGCCTGACCT
>CBIMZH010000073.1:0-8881 GCA_966248255.1 uncultured Cellvibrio sp. | reverse complement strand
TCAGTAATACCGCTGTATTCAATAATTTCGCGGGTTTGCGCCAGTTCCAACCCATAGTATTCATTGGCGATACGGAAGGTTAAGTACTGGCGTTTTACCACTGCATCCTGTGATTTCTTAAGTTTTCCGGCTTGACTCATTTTTCGATCTCCTGGGCTTTGCCAGCAAATGATTCGTTACGAATATGTTCCTTATCCATGGTGAAATTTATTAACTGTTGCACATCCAATATGAGCGCGACTGCGCCTGTACCCAATAAGCTGGAGCCGCCTATCCCCTTAAGCGCCTGAAATATGGGCCCCATGGGTTTGACCACGGTTTGAATCTCCCCGTGCAGCTCATCAACCACCAGCCCGGCACGTCGATCACCAAACTGGACGACAACAATTTTTTCTCGCTCCACCTGCACACTGGGCAAATTAAAAATATCCCTGAGGCGAATATAGGGAACCTGTTCACCGCGCAAGTTCACGCAGTTTTGCCCCTGCACATGATTCAAACTATTGAGATCAACGCACTCAAGAATGGCATTCTGCGGGACAATAAAGTCCACACCACTGGCGTTGACATGAAAGCCATCAATAATCGCCAGAGTTAAGGGCAAGCGAATAGTAAAGCTGGTACCAACACCCATTTCGCTGTTAATTTCAATGCCGCCCTGCAGCTCTTCAATATTGCGACGCACCACATCCATACCGACACCGCGTCCGGAAAGATTGGTAACCTGCTCTGCAGTCGAAAAGCCCGGATGAAAAATCAGCTGAAATAACTCTTGATTGCTGAGGGTTTCATTAGCGTCTATCAAGCCATTGGCAACCGCTTTTTTGCGGATGCGATCCACATCCAGGCCGCCGCCATCATCATTGATGCCAATGACTATGTTGCCCGCATCGTGCTTGGCGGTAAGTTTCAAGGTGCCCATCACGGGCTTATTGCGCGTACGACGCACAGCCATTGGCTCAATACCATGATCCATGGCATTGCGCACAATGTGCATCAGCGGGTCATTGAGTTTTTCCACCATTGAACGATCCAGCTCGGTTTCCGCGCCCTCAATAACCAGGTCGATTTCCTTGCCGAGATTTTTGGCGGTATCGCGCACAACGCGTTTGAATTTTTGGAAGGTTTCGCCAATGGGCACCATACGCAAAGTCAGTGCGGCATCGCGAATTTGCTCGGTAAAACTCCCCATTGAGGTTACCGCTTCGGACAGGGTTGGATTGGCCAGATCGGACACAAGCAGATCAATACGCTGACGATTGATTACCAGCTCACCGATCAGGTTTATCAATTTATCCAGGCGATCAGCATCCACGCGAATAAAGCGCGCCTCGGGGGCATTTTTGCGCTCGCTGATTTGTTTTTGTTTTTCCAGGGCGGCATCGACCACCTCAGAGGCAACCACCTCTGATTCCACCAGAATGCTGCCCAAGCGGTTAACCGGCTCCTGCGCCACTGCCTGTTGTTTTTGCACTGCCAGCGCCGCCTCCAGTTCCTGATGGGTAATGGCATTGGTGCGAATCAAAATTTCGCCCAGGCGCTGGGTGTTTTCCGGCAGAGATTTAATCAGGCTTATATAGGCATCGACATTGCTGCGCGGCGGAATAATTTTGATATCCGAATCTTCGCGCACAAACATAAAGGCATCTTCTATCTCCTGATAGGAGACACTGGTTTCAAAACTGATTTCAAATCCCAGGTATAACTCTTCAGGGTCAAACTGCTCTATATCGGGAATATTATCGTCGATAGTCACTATGTGCTTTACCTTTCCCTGGGTGCCCAGGAATCGGATAATCGACAAAGGGTCCATACCATTGCGCAGCAGGTCGCGCCCCAGACGCACCGAAATATGCCAGGCGTCCTGTTCCGCTTTTGCAACAGGTGCCGGGGTGGGCGCACTGGCCTGCGGCTTGGCTTTCGCCTTCAAACCTTCGTCCAACCAGGGCGTCAGCGATGCCAACAGTTGATCGCCCTGCGCCAGGCAGGCCGCATCATTGGCTTTCTCCTGCATGGCATTTTCCACCAGGTGTACCAGATGATCGCGACAGGGCAAAAGGATACTGAGCAGACTACTATCAATAACAAATTTGCCTTCGCGCGCGCGATCCAGCACGTTCTCTACGGTATGGGTAAAGCTGACAATATCGTCCAGGCCAAATAAACCCGCAGAGCCTTTAATGGTGTGAACCGCGCGAAACAATTCGTTGATTGTCTCTTTATCCTGGTCGCCATCATCAAGACGCAGCAGCGCATCTTCCATGGCATTCAACAAATCTGCGGCTTCGGCAAAAAAGGTCTGTAATGCTGCGTCGAGATTCATAGCGATTATCCTTTAGCAAAAGCCGACTGGAGATCAAATGTGGCAAAAACTGAATCCACCAACTCATTTGATTTAGCCAGGTAAAGTTGTTTTTCCTGAGTTAAAAAATGCTTTTTGGCGAATAGCAGCAACTGAATTCCGGCGGTATCTATTTCGCTGACTTTTTCCAAATCCAGCGCTATCCGTGCCCCCAGACTCTCCGGGTCACCGAGTATTTCGTTTTTTAATTCGCCTACCGAATAAATACTTAACTCGCCGGTGAAACTCAGCGTAGTGGTGTCCTTGCTCTTTTTGCGCTCAACAGACATGGCTCAGCCTCATTGGATTAGCATGGATACGGCCTGTAGCATTTGGTCGGGACGGAAGGGCTTAACAATCCAGGCTTTTGCACCCGCCGCCTGGCCTTCTTTTTTCTTTTCCTCTGCCCCCTCGGTGGTCAACATAATCACCGGGGTAAATTTGTAGTTGGGCTTCTGTTTCATTTCCTTCACAAAGCTAATGCCATCCATATTGGGCATGTTCACATCGGATATCACCAGGTTGATTTTTTGCCCATCCAATTTACTCAGGGCATCGCGACCATCTGTGGCCTCGACAACGGTATAGCCCGCACCGCGTAAAGCCATACCAACCACTTGACGAATGCTGGCGGAATCATCCACCACCAAAATGACCTTCGACATCTAACTCTCCTAAAAAAATGTAATTTCAGATTTATCCGGCCCCTTGGAATGCTCAGTGCCGTGATGCACAGCTACTTGCTCCAGGGTGGTGTAGGTTTTTTGAATGGACTGCAGCCACTCATTCACATCCAGGGTTTTTACCCGCTGGCCATTGTTGAGGCTCTGCTCCTGCTCCTGGATATTGAGCAGCAACTTATCCATATCGTCGGTAATGTGGGACAGAATCTGGCTTACCCTGTCCTGAAATTGCAGGTTTACCAGCACCTCTTCAACGCTGTGCTGCACCCCACTGCTCTCCTGCTCCAACACCTGCGCAGAGTCCAAAATATTTTCGCTGGACTGCTGGAACTGGCTGACCACATCAGCGATGGAAGTTTCCGACAACGCCAGGCGACTGTTGTCCTCTTCGGCGTATTCGGTTGTCCGGTCCAGGGTGGTTTGCAGGGTTGAATTCACCTGCTCGATACGCTTGCCAATACGCGCACCTGTCTCACCAGAGCGGGTGGACAAAGTACGCACCTCATCGGCAACCACGGCAAAGCCGCGGCCGTATTCACCGGCGCGCGCCGCTTCGATTGCCGCGTTCAAAGCGAGCAGATTGGTTTGTGAGGCTATGCCTGCCACTTCGGCGCTCATGCCACTCAGTTCGACAGTAATTTTGGATAGGCCGGAAATTTCGCTGAGCAGCTCGTCGCGCTGATCTATCGCCTTGCGCAGGTTCTCGGTAATTTTGCCCAGCTCGCGATTGGCAAACTGCACCACACCACCCAGGCCAGAACTGCCCTTCATGCTGCCCGCGGTTGCCGATGAGCTGGCCACTGCCGCCTGCAGGCGCTGGTGAATTTCGGAAAAGCGACCAATCAACTCGGTGATACTGGTTTCCATTTGACTACGCGCCAATTCAGTTTGACGCCGCCACAAAGGCAATACTTCTTTAAATAGGTGCTGATAGTTTTGCACCAGAATGCGATGCTGGCTGGTCCCCTGAAGCTCGGTAATCGCCTCCTCCAGTTGCGCCTGACTGGTCATTCGCGCCTGACTTAACCCCCGCAACTGGGCAATGGCCACAGCGGCGGCTACCAGGGCAAGCAGCGACCAGATGAACTTCCAGCCAACCGCCAGAGTGCCGCTATACACCAGGCCCAGCACCAACACCAGCAACAAGCCCACGCCCAGGGTCGCCATAAGGAATGCTTGATCTGACCAGGAGCTCGCATTAGACGCGGCTGATCTGGAACCATAGTCATTTCGATAATTCATAGTAGAGAGGGCTCGCTTTGGGAGGACCCGTCGCAGTCGTAATAAAATCCGGACAGGTGAGTTATAGACTTAACCCACTAGGTATAGACGCGGTTTAATTTGATGTCAAAATCAAAGGGTTGGATTGGTTTTTATGAATTTTTAAACATGAAAGCCACGCCAACTTGAGTAGCAGGACGACCTTTGGCAGGCAAAAATTAAATAAAAAAAATCCGGCACTTGGCCGGATTTTTTTGCACAGCGGTTTAAATCAGCCCGTATTGCGCATACCTGCGGCAATACCTGCCATAGTCACCTTGAGCGCACGCTCCAGATCTGGGCTTATCTCTTCACTGCTGCGATAGCGCTTGAGCAGTTCTGCCTGGAGGTAGTTAAGCGGATCAACATAGGGCTTACGCACTTCCAGCGACTGACGCAGCATAGGGTCGTCAGCCAGCAGGGTCTCCTGATTTTTCACCTGATTGAGCAGTTTTTCCAAAGCTGCCAGATCGCCGCGCAGCTCTTCACCCAGGCCGCGATACTCCACCGGCACCAGCTGCTGCTCGTAATAAGTGCAGATTGGACCATCGGCTTTGCCGATGACCATTTCCAGCAGGTCGATGTAGCTGGCAAAGAAAGGCCAGTTAGCCATCATGTCAGCCAGAGTTTCCGGGTCATTGGTCAACGCGTATTCCAATGCTTGACGGGTGCCCAACCAAGCCGGCAGATTCAAGCGCACTTGCGTCCAGGCAAACACCCAGGGAATTGCGCGCAGGCTCTCTACCCCACCGGTGGATTTACGCTTGGCCGGGCGGCTGCCCAGGGCCAACAGGCTCAGCTCCTGCTCCGGGGTCAGGTTGCGGAAATAGGGAACAAAATCCTTATGACCGCGCACCACACTGCGATAGGCCTCAAGGCTGGCTTTGCCCATGCGCTCAATCAGATCGCGCCACTCGGGCTTGGCAGTTTCGTTAGGCGCTACGGTTGCGCGCAGAGTCGCCACTAAATAAGAAGAAAGACTTTTGAAGGCAACCCGCGGCAAGCCGAACTTGTAGCGAATCATTTCGCCCTGCTCGGTGACGCGGATACGGCCTTTAACCGAGCCGGGTGGCTGTGACGCCATAGCTTTTTCTACTGGGCCACCACCGCGACCTACAGTACCGCCACGGCCGTGGAAGAGCACCATAGAGACGCCGTATTTATCGGACAGAGCTACCAGCTTCTCTTGCGCCTTGTACTGCGCCCAGGTAGCAGACAGCTTGCCCGCATCTTTGGCCGAGTCGGAATAGCCGATCATGATGGTCTGCTGTGAACTTGAGTACTTTTGGTACCAGTCCAGACTCCACAGGCGATCCATAACCACAGGTGCGCGATCCAGATCGTCCAGGGTTTCAAACAGGGGAACAATGGGCATATTCCAGGTCATGCCGCACTCTTTGAGCAGCAGGGCTACCGCCAAAACGTCCGAGGGCTGTTGCGCCATGGAAATAATGTAGTGAGAGAGAATCTCGCGCGGTTCCTGGGCAATCACCTTGCAGGTAGCCAGCACTTCGGCGGACTCATCGCTGACCGGCCAGCAAGCTGGCAGCAGCGGGCGCTTGCTGTCCAATTGTTCGATCAGGAACGCCTGACGCTGCTCTTCACTCCACTCGCGATAGTTGCCCAGGCCCAGGTACTGCACCAGCTCGTCAATGGCCTGAACATGGCGATCGCCATCCTGACGCACATCCAGCGGCACCAGGTTGATACCAAAGCAGTGAATGCGGCGAATGGTGTCCAGCAGCGGACCATTGGCGATATGTGGCAGATCCACATCGTGCAGCGACTTGAAGCAGATATTCAGCGGCGCCAGCAGGTCTTCGCGGCTGTTAATCAGGTTTGCCGGAGCCTCGACATTGCGCCCCTGCAAACGCGCCTCGGCCCACTCCAGGGTGGACTGAATACGCTTGCGCAGGTCGTACATGGCATCGCGATAAGGGGTGGTCGACTCGGGGTAAAGCGCGCGCAACTCTTCGTTGGCTTCGCTCATGCTCAGGTCGCCGCTCAGGTTATACACATCGCGCGAATAGAGTTCGGCAGCCATCCAGCGGCCCAGTAACAGCACTTCGCGGGTGATTTTGTGGGTCACATTGGGGTTGCCGTCGCGGTCGCCGCCCATCCAGGAGTAAAACTTGAAGGGACGCAGGTCGTTGGGCAGGTGCTGACCCAGGTAGCGGGAGCACATGCGATCCAGGTGACGGATAAAGTCGGGCACCGCCTGCCAGAGGCTGTTTTCGATTACCGCAAAGCCCCATTTGGCTTCATCTACAGCGGTAGGACGCACAGCGCGGATCTCGTCTGTGCTCCAGATCTCCTCCACCAAACGGTGCAGACGGCCACGGGTTTTGTCTTTTTCAAAGCCCAGCAGGCGCGGGTTCTGGCGATCTTCCAGCGTATCCACAATTTGATCGTACTTGCGGATCAGGGTGCGGCGAGTCACCTCGGTGGGGTGAGCAGTCAGTACCAGTTCAATGCGCAGCTTGCCAATAACTTCGGCCAGGGCCTCTTTACCCTTGTCGTCAGCCAGTTGCTGCAACAGCACTTGCAGGCTGTCTTCGGTTTCGGCTTCGGCGCTGGAGAAGTATTCCTGATCGGCGATGTTGGCCAGGTTCAGGAACTGGTTAAAGGCGCGCACTATAGGAAGAATATCTTTATCTTCCAGGCTGCTCAGCATAGCCACCAAAGGCGCGGAATCACCGTTTTCTGCCTTGTTAATGGCCTTGCCAACCCGGCGAATCGCTTCGACTTTATCAAACAGGTCGGCTCCTTCGTGAGCGTGAATAGTCTCACCCAGGAGTTCTCCCAGCAGGCGGACATTTTCACGCAGGGTATCAGGCAACATTAGCATCAGGTCTCTCCAACAAGTCGAGGAACACACAGTGCCTTCCGGCAGCACCAAGCTGGTGCCTGCCCAAAAGGCGCACAAAAAAATCGCGGCATTTTACGTCATTGCGCCCAACAATGGGGAAGAATTCGCATTTGGCGACAAAATCCCCACGGCTATTGAGCCGCGAAGCCGCATTTGGAGCCGCCGAGGCTCAGACATTGGCGACGGGCGCAAACGGCCGCGCAGATTACAAATTCACCCCGGTGGACGCAAGTCCAGACGTGGCGACCAGCTTTAGCTAAGGCCCCAGGACTTAGCTCACCAATCCCTAATTACTGGAGCAAATACTATGCCTTCGGCTTTGCAGCCATATGACGCACGCAAAAACCCGGTTTTGCAGATTTTATGCAACTTTATACGCCAAGCATCGAGGCAGGCGCCTATTGGCCGCACCAGTTAAGTGCTTAGCCTCAGCTTGCCACAATCGGGGGTTATTTTTAATCCACAGGCCATTATCCACAAAAGCTGTGAATAACTCTGTGCATGACTACTTGGTAAGGGCCGCCAGCGGGCGGAATCTCTGGTGGAGACAAAGCTGTCTATTTGCTACCCACCCCAAAATACGGGCATAGCCGCTGCACAAATTGGGCGCTGACTGCACAACAATAAGCTACTAAGCTGTTGATTTTGAAATCAATTGGTTTAACGAATAAACGCCTCGCCCACTGATAAAAATCCCCTGACGTGTCAGTAGAAAAACGCGCCAGCCCGGCAAATAAATGCGACAAAGCGCGGCATTCTGCGCAAGCCCTCATAGCCATTGCGCGCGCGGCTTGTTAGGCTTTGCAGCGCAATCTGCCAACTCTCCCCCGGGTAGACTGCTGGCCTTAGGACAACTTGTTAACCAAGACCCATTCACAGGCCAATGAAACATTTATACCTATAAAAAAGGCTCACCATTTTCAGCCGGGCTTAATCCTCCTGGCTGGCCATCAACCAACAGTGCTCTTAAGGCCCCTGTTGGATATCCCAATCCCTAGGTCACAGAGCTTGTCATCTGGCTGGGCTTGCGCCTGGCCGAAAAACAATAACCAGCGACACATTCGCTTTTGTTTAAAGGACAAGATCATGTCTTTAATTCACCCCCGCGCTTTGCTTGCGCAGGCGTTGCCCTGCGCTAAATATCTGGCCCTGACCGGCCTGAGCCTGGGCTTATCGCTAGGCGCCCAGGCCAGCTGCCTGTACAAAATCACCAATGAATGGAACAACGGTTTTACCGCCAGTGTGACCCTGACCAACGATGGCGCCAGCGCCACCAGTGGTTGGAGTGTCAGCTGGAACTACAGCGGCGGCGACCGGGTAAGCAACAGCTGGAACGGCAATTTCACCGGCACCAACCCCTACACAGTCACCAACCTCAGTTGGAACGGCAACCTGCAGCCAGGTCAAAGTGCCGAAGTGGGCTTTCAGGGCACCAAGGGCGGCAGCAGTGCCGAAATTCCGACCCTGAGCGGCAACCTCTGCGCGGGCACCAGCTCTTCGCAGCCAAGCTCCGCATCCAGCTCATCAGTTTCCAGTGTCCCTGTTGCTAGTTCATCCCTGTCCAGCGCGTCAGCTTCCAGCTTATCCAGCTCAAGCTCGCTGGTTTCAAGCTCCAGTGTTTCCAGTTCGTCGTTACAAAGCTCCTCGCTTGTCAGCTCCTCGGTTGCCAGCAGCTCCTCCCTTAGTTCGTCTAGCAGCTCTAGCGCTTCACTTAGCTCCTCCTCGTCC
>CBIMZH010000072.1:0-8884 GCA_966248255.1 uncultured Cellvibrio sp. | reverse complement strand
CCTACCGTCCGGGCGTGCCCGGCGGTACGGGTGAAACTTTTGATTGGGCTAGAGTGCCCAAATCAGACAAGCCGCTGGTCCTGGCGGGTGGATTAACGCCGGATAATGTTGCTAACGCCATAGTTGCTACAGGTGTCTATGGGGTTGATGTTAGTGGTGGTGTAGAATCTGCACCCGGCATAAAAGATCATGACAAAATAAAGCGTTTTATTTGCAATGCTCAATCGGCGGCAGGTTGTTAGTCCGGTCGGCCATTGATCTCAAAAGGTGATTGAATAGTGAGCAGCTCAGAGCAGTATTCCTCAATTGATTACACTCAGTTTCCCGATGCGGAAGGGCATTTCGGCCAGTTTGGTGGTCGTTTTGTGTCGGAAACCCTTATTTACGCCCTTGACGAGTTGCAGGAAATCTATGGTCGCTTAAAGGATGACCCGGGTTTCCAAGCAGAATTTGATAAGGATTTGGCCCATTATGTTGGTCGTCCTTCCCCTCTTTATCTGGCCGAGCGCTGGACCCGTGAACTGGGTGGCGCACAAATCTACCTGAAGCGCGAAGATTTAAACCACACAGGTGCGCACAAGGTAAACAACACCATTGGTCAGGCGCTGCTGGCTAAATTTACCGGTAAAAAGCGTGTAATCGCTGAAACTGGCGCAGGCCAGCATGGCGTGGCTACGGCAACTGTGGCGGCCCGTTTGGGCTTGAAATGCCGCGTATACATGGGTGCGGAAGATGTTAAGCGTCAGGCGCTGAACGTGTATCGCATGAAGCTTCTTGGTGCTGAGGTTTTCCCGGTAACTTCCGGCTCGCGCACCCTGAAAGACGCGATGAATGAAGCAATGCGCGATTGGGCGACCAATGTTGACGACACCTTCTACATCATAGGTACTGTTGCTGGTCCTCACCCCTATCCGCAGTTGGTGCGCGATTTCCAGGCGATTATTGGTCGCGAGGCACGTCGCCAGTGTTTAGAGCAGGCGGGCAAATTGCCTGATGCGCTGGTCGCCTGTGTCGGTGGTGGCTCTAACGCTATAGGTTTATTTCATCCCTTCCTGACCGATTCCAGTGTCAACATGTTTGGTGTTGAAGCAGGTGGTTTGGGCTTGGAGTCGGGTAAGCACGCCGCTCCGTTAAGTTGTGGTATTCCCGGCGTTTTGCACGGTAACCGTACCTACTTGATGGAAGACGAAAACGGCCAGATTATCGAAACTCACTCAGTGTCTGCGGGCCTGGATTACCCAGGTGTAGGCCCAGAGCACTCCTGGTTGAAAGATATAGGTCGCGTCAACTACGTGGCTATTAACGATGAAGAAGCTTTGGCCGCGTTCCGTAAGGTGACCAAAACTGAAGGCATAATGCCAGCGCTCGAATCCAGTCACGCACTGGCCTATGTGGAGAAGCTGGCGCCGACTATGGGTAAGGACGAAGTGATTATTGCCAACCTCTCGGGGCGTGGTGATAAAGATATTCTTACCGTTGCCGCTTTAGACGGAATTACCGTATAACCCCCGGGCTTTGGTCAAGAGCCGAAGCCGAGTGACAGTTTAGGATTTGCGATGAGCCGAATTTCCCAGCGACTGACCCAGGCGAAGGCCTCGGGCAAAAAAATTCTGGTTGCCTACATAGTGAATGGCGACCCTTATCCAGAGGCAAGCTTGCCTGCGATGCACGCCCTGGTTGAATCTGGTGTGGATGTGATTGAGTTGGGTGTGCCTTTTTCTGACCCTATGGCCGAAGGCCCGGTAATCCAAAAAGGACACGAGCGCGCGCTTGCGCATAACATCAGCCTAAGGTCTACCCTGGCTTTGGTTAAGGCCTTCCGTCAAACCAATCAGCAAACGCCGGTAGTACTTATGGGTTATGCCAATCCGGTAGAGCGCTTCGGTTATCAGTCTTTCGCCCAGGCGGCGGCCGAGGCGGGCGTGGATGGCTTGCTCACGGTAGATTTGCCCCCTGAGGAAGTAAGTGTCCTGAAAGAGGCGCTGGATGAAGCTGGCCTGGATAATATTTTCCTGCTGGCGCCAACTACAACCGTAGAGCGCGCGCATCGCATTGCCGCTCACGCCAGTGGCTTCCTCTACTATGTTTCCCTCAAAGGGGTGACTGGTGCAGGCCACCTGGATGTTGAGGGTGTTAGAGCCAAGCTGGCGGAGTTTGGTCCGCTGACAGACTTGCCCGTCTGCGTTGGCTTTGGCATCAAGGATCCACAAACCGCCAAGGCTGTTGCCCAGCTGGCAGACGGTGTGGTTGTTGGCAGTGTGCTGGTTGAGAAAATGGGCGGGCTTGCTGAGCAATCGCCCGAGGAAATCGCTATTGCACTCAAATCCGTTTTGTCTGGCATTCGTCAGGCGCTGGACACTATTTAATTTTTACCTCAGGCGCTGGATGGCGTTTGCAACTATCAAATCGATGATGCCTGTGGCCGCGCCGTCAGTTACAGGCAAGGGGGTTTAGGAAGCCTCCTGAATCACTCAAGCAACCAATTGAAAGAGATGCAACCATGAGTTGGTTAGACAAGATTATCCCCAGTATTTCCCGCACTGAAACCAAGCGCAGCAACAAGGTGCCCGAAGGCCTTTGGGAAAAATGCGTTAAGTGTGATGCTGTGCTATACAAGCCAGAGTTGGAAAAAAATTTGGATGTCTGTCCCAAGTGTGATCATCACATGCGTGTACGTGCCCGCGACCGTCTGGATATGTTCCTTGATCCGCAAAATCGCCAAGAGCTGGCGACCGATGTGGAGCCTGTTGATCGCCTGAAATTTAAAGATATTAAAAAATACAAAGATCGCCTGAGCGCAGCGCAAAAAGAAACCGGCGAAAAAGATGCGCTTATTGCCATGCGTGGTGAATTAAAAGGTATGCCAGTTGTGGCTGTGGCCTTCGATTTTTCTTTCCATGGCGGCTCCATGGGCTATGTCGTGGGCGAGCGCTTTACCCGTGCTGCCAAAGTGTCTCTGGAGGAGGGGATCCCGCTGGTCTGCTTCTCCGCCACCGGTGGTGCGCGTATGCAAGAGGCGCTTATCTCGCTAATGCAGATGGCTAAAACCAGTGCTGTTATCGAGCGTTTGAAAATGCAGGGTACACCTTATGTGTCAGTGATGACGGATCCGGTTTACGGTGGTGTATCCGCCAGTTTGGCGCTGCTGGGCGATATCAACGTGGCTGAGCCAGGTGCTCGCGCCGGTTTTGCTGGCCCAGGTATTATCGAGCAGACTATCCGTCAAAAATTGCCCAAAGGCTTCCAGCGCGCTGAATTTTTGCTGGAGCACGGCGCCATCGATATGATTATTCACCGTCGTGAGATGCGCGATAAGTTGGCTTCTCTGTTGGCTAAATTCACCCGTCGCGCCGCTGTTTAATCTCCACTATGCGCTTTGAATCCCTGGCGGCCTGGCTGGCCTGGTTGGAACAGTGCCACCCGCGAGAAATAGACCTGGGTCTGGAGCGAATCCGCCAGGTTGCCGCTCGAATGGGGTTGCTGACTACCGGGGCCAAGGTGGTCACAGTTGGCGGCACCAACGGCAAGGGCTCTTGTGTGACCGCCACGGCAGCGCTGCTGCGCGCCGCTGGCTATTCCGTTGGTGTGTATACCTCTCCCCACTTGTTGGCTTACAACGAACGTATTCTGGTTGATGGCGCCCAGGCGTCTGACCAGGAAATCTGTGCCTCCTTCGAGCGAATTTACGCTGCATGCCATCAGGTGATGGCGCAACAGGACCCCATAAGCCTTACCTATTTTGAATACGGCACCTTGGCCGCACTGGATATCTTCCGCGAGCGCCAGGTGGATGCCATGGTGCTTGAAGTTGGCCTAGGCGGTAAGCTGGATGCGGTGAACATTCTCGACGCCGATGTGTCTGTAATTACCAGTATTGATATAGATCACAAAGAGTGGCTGGGCGACAACCGCGAAGATATTGGTTTTGAAAAAGCCGGTATTTATCGCGCCGGGCGTGCCGCCATCTGTGCCGATGATCAACCCCCGCAAAAGCTGTTGGATTACGCCAATCATCTGGGCGCCAAGTTGCTGTTGAAAGGGCGCGATTTTGATTTTGAAGTTGGCGCTGATCAGCTCTGGTCCTGGTGGGGTGGGGCGGGGCGATTTGCTGGGCAGCAAAGGCCGCAATTGCCCTTGCCCAGTATGGCGGCAGCTTTGGAGGCGGTCAGTCAACTGGGGATTAAGCTCACGCCTTCCAGTTTTGCGCTTGTAGCCGGCTTGCGAGTTGCTGGTCGTTTTCAACAGGTTGCCTGGCAGGGGCGTCAGGTGTTTCTGGATGTTGCGCATAACCCTGCGGCCACGCAGTTTCTTGCTCGCGGTGTTGCAGCGGCCAGAGCGGCAAAGCCCAATGCCAAGGTGCTGGCAATAGTAGCCATGATGAGTGACAAAGACAGGCGCGCCAGTCTGATAAATCTCGCCAGTCTGGTTGATACCTGGTTGGTTGCGCGTTTGGATGATCTGCCACGGGCGGCGACACCCGAGCAAATGGCTGGTTGTCTGCAAGATATGGGGTGTCAGTCAGTTGCGGCGGGCAGTGTTGCCGAATGCCTGAGCAATAGTCTTGCGTTAACTGCTGAGGGCGATATTGTTTTAGTCTTTGGTTCCTTTTTTACGGTGGCGGCGGGATTGGCAGCCTTGAATTTGCCTGTGGCTCCATCGGCTGTATAACGAGGTGACAATTGAGAGAGGCTGTTAAACATCGCCTGATAGGCGCCGGCATTCTGGCTGCGGTGGCTGTGCTCTTTTTGCCCAGCTTTTTTAAGGATAAGCAGTTGTACCAGGTGGATACGCAATCGCAAATTCCTCAGCGCCCGGTTATTACGGCAGTAGAGTTTAGTGATCCACAATCGCCCCAGGGGTTGGAGCCGGCACCTGAGCCGGAAGCTATGTTTGTCCCCGAGGCAGTTGAGCCTGCAGTTGCCGATGCAACTGTGGCTGATCCGGCGGGTGCGAATATTCATCAAGGGGCTTCGTCCCTGGCGGCCAGTTCTGCAGCCGCCCAAGTCGCTCAGTCAGCGCCAGCCAGCCAGTCAACAGTTCCCGACTTATCCTTAAATAATCAGGCTATTCCCGATGCCTGGGTCATCCAGGTCGCCAGTTTAAGTGTCGAGGATAAGGCCAATGGTTTGCGCGATCAGCTACTGGCGCAGGGCTATAAGGCCTATGTTCGCGCCACCGCGAGCGGTACCGGTCGCGTCTATCGTATTTACGTTGGTCCCAATCTCGATAAGGCTCAATCCATTGCCTTAAAGCAAAAGCTGGATAAGCAGCTTAAGGTCAATTCGCTCGTTTTACCCTTTAAACCCTAGGTTAATTTTATAAACCATTCCCGGTGTGACTCTGATAGAATGCGCGCCTAACTCGGGGGCGCACCCTCAATGAACCCAGTGGGGTATATGAGTCGATGAATTGGGCAGATTGGGCAATTGTGGGGATTTTTTCCCTCTCCTGCATCATCGGCCTGGTACGTGGTTTAGTGCGTGAAGCCCTTTCCCTCGCCCTGTGGCTGGCAGCAGCGCTAGTGGCGCGCATTTTCGGCCCGCAGCTTGATCTTTTGTTAGTCGGCCATATAGATACTCCCTCCCTGCGTTTATTAACGGCTTATGCTGTGTTGTTCGTGGCGACCCTGATTCTTGGCTCCTTAATTATTTATCTCCTGAGTGCGCTGGTTAAGGCCACCGGTTTATCTGGAACCGACAGGCTGCTAGGGATGCTCTTTGGCGCCTTGCGCGCTTTTGTCATAGTTGTAGTTTTAGTGATTTTTTTACCTGGATTTCTCCCTGTGAATGAGGATAACTGGTGGCATCAGTCAGCGCTTATTCCCTATTTTGTGGGCTGTGAGGACTGGGTAAAATCTATATATGCAGATGTGAGCCAGTTTGTGTTTGGGCTGTTCGGCAGTGCGCCACAAACCGGTATTTCGATTTAGTTAAGCAATTGAGGCAAATCTATGTGCGGCATAGTAGGTATTGTTGGTAAGCGCGATGTCAATACACAACTCTACGACGCATTGACCATTCTTCAGCATCGGGGTCAGGATGCCGCAGGTATAGTTACCTGTGAAAACGGGCGTATGGCACAGCAAAAGGCCAATGGCCTGGTGCAGGATGTGTTTAGAACTCGCCATATGCAGCGCCTGCTGGGCAATATTGGCATTGGCCATGTTCGCTACCCAACGGCAGGCAGCTCTGGCCCTGCCTTGGCTCAACCCTTTTACGTGAACTCACCTTACGGTATTGCCCTTGCTCATAACGGCAACCTGACCAATGCCGACAAATTGAGCGAAGATCTGTTTAAAACAGATTTGCGCCATGTAAATACAGATTCGGATTCGGAAGTCTTGCTCAACGTGTTTGCGCACGAGCTGCAACTGCAGGGCAAATTGGTGCCTGGTGCAGACGATATATTTTCCGCAATTGCCGGTGTGCACAATCGCGTTTTGGGTGGTTATGCGGTAGTGGCGCTAATCGCCAACTACGGCCTGGTTGCCTTCCGCGACCCCAATGGTATTCGCCCGCTGGTTTACGGTAAGCGTGTATCTGAAGACGGGGTAGAGTATATGGTGGCCTCCGAAAGCGTTGCGCTCAATGTGCTCGGCTTTGAATTGATAGACGACGTTGCGCCGGGTGAAGCCATTTACATTACTGATGATGGCGAACTGCACAAGCGTCAATGTGCCAAGCGCACGCAATTGCGTCCCTGTATTTTCGAGCATGTTTATTTTGCCCGCCCGGATTCTATTATGGATGGAATTTCCGTGTATAAAGCGCGCCTGCGTCAGGGTGAAAAACTGGCCGAGAAAATCTTGCGCGAGCGCGCCGATCACGATATCGACGTGGTTATTCCAATTCCTGATTCCAGCCGTGTTGCCGGTCAGGCGCTGGCGCAAAAACTGGGCGTAAAATTCCGTGAAGGCCTGGTCAAAAACCGTTATATCGGCCGCACCTTTATCATGCCTGGCCAGCAGCAGCGCAAAAAATCTGTGCGCCAAAAGCTCAACCCCATTGACCTGGAATTTAAAGGTAAGGTGGTGTTGCTGGTGGACGACTCAATCGTGCGCGGTACTACCTGTCAGCAGATTATCCAGATGGCCCGCGATGCAGGTGCGAAAAAAGTTTACTTTGCCTCAGCGGCGCCAGCAGTGAAGTTTCCTAACGTTTACGGCATTGATATGCCCACCGCAACCGAGTTGATCGCCCACGGTCGCACTGACGAAGAGGTGTGCCAGGAAATAGGTGCAGATTGGCTGATTTATCAGGATCTGGAAGATCTGGTTGCCGCCTCCGCCGAAGGAAACAACAAGGTTTCGCAGTTCGATTGCTCGGTATTTACCGGCGAATACTGCACTGGCGATGTCACTCAAGCCTATTTGGATCGCCTGGCTGCCTCGCGCAATGACAGCGCCAAAGCGGGCAAAAAATCCACCAAGCAAGAGCTGCCCATTGGCCTGCACAATGGTGCACGCAGCGCCTAGTTTTAGGCTTCACTTGCAGTCGAAGCGGTAACGAATTTTATAAGGTTGTTTTATGGATAATTTTGACGATCCCCTGTTCGGCGCCGCTCTGGATACGCTTGCTGTGCGTGCCGGCCAAACTCGCTCCCAGGAAGGCGAACACAGCGAAGCTTTATTTCTCACCTCCAGCTATGTTTTTGGCAGCGCTCAGGAAGCCGCGGATCGCTTTGCTGGCAATCAGCCTGGCAATGTCTATTCGCGCTATACCAACCCCACTGTGCGCACCTTTGAGCAGCGTATAGCCGCCCTGGAAGGTGCAGAGGCTGCGGTTGCCACTTCATCCGGCATGGCGGCAATTCTCAGCACCTGTATAGCCCTGTTGCAGGCGGGTGACCATATCGTCTGTTCGCGCAGTGTGTTTGGTACTACCACCGTGCTGTTTACCAAGTACCTGCAAAAATTTGGTGTGACTACCACGTTTGTGAATCCCACCGATTACGCCGCTTGGGACGCTGCCTTTACACCAGCTTCCAAAATGGTGTTTGTTGAGACGCCCTCAAACCCACTGTGCGATGTGGTGGATATTCAGCGTCTGGCGGAAATTACCCACGCCCGTGGCGCGCTCCTGGTGGTGGACAACTGCTTCTGTACACCAGCGCTGCAGCAGCCGCTTAAATTGGGCGCCGACCTGATTATTCACTCGGCCACCAAGTATATTGATGGCCAAGGTCGCTGTTTGGGTGGTGTGGTTGCCGGTCCGAAAAAATATGTGGATGAAGTGCTCGGCTTTATTCGCAGTGCTGGCCCCAGCCTCAGCCCGTTTAACGCCTGGGTATTCGTGAAGGGTTTGGAAACTCTGCGCCTGCGCATGGAGGCTCACTCCAAAAATGCCCTTGAACTGGCGACCTGGCTTAACGCTCATCCCCAGGTGGAAAAAGTGTTTTACGCGGGCCTGCCAGGCCATGTTGGTCATGAACTGGCTGCCAAACAGCAAAGCGCCTTTGGTGGTGTGCTTTCGTTCCGCGTTAAAGGGGGTAGGGAAGCGGCTTGGAAGGTGATTGATGCAACCCGCATCATGTCTTTAACCGCCAACCTGGGTGATGCCAAAACCACTATTGTTCACCCGGCCACTACCACCCACGGCCGCCTGAGCCCCGAACAGAAAGCCGAGGCGGGTATTACTGAAAACCTGATCCGTGTTGCGGTGGGCCTTGAGGACATAGCTGATCTCAAAGCTGATCTGGCGCGCGGACTGGATTCGCTTTAATCGACTTAATCACGCCTAAGTGCTTGAAGGCAATGACATAAAAAATTCATTTTAGGTCTTGTCCTCAAGCATTTGGCTTGGTAAAGTGCGCGCCCTGTCACCCAATATGGGTAGCATATTAGGACTATAGCTCAGTTGGTTAGAGCACCACCTTGACATGGTGG
>CBIMZH010000071.1:0-9068 GCA_966248255.1 uncultured Cellvibrio sp. | reverse complement strand
CGTTAATCCACCCGCCAGGACCAGCGGCTTGTCTGATTTGGGCACTCTAGCCCAGTCAAAAGTTTCACCCGTACCGCCGGGCACGCCCGGACGGTAGGCATCCAACAAAATTGCAGAAGCCGATGGGTAGGCCGCTATGGCCGCATCCACATCCTGCTCCGGGCGCATGCGAATTGCCTTCATATAGGGGCGCTGGAAGGATTCGCAAAACTCCCGCGACTCATCACCGTGAAACTGGAGTAAATGCAGGGGAACCTTTTCGAGCAGGCTTTGAATTTGCGCTCTGTCAGCATCTACAAACAAGCCGGTAACGGCGACAAAAGGGCCAACCGCCAGGGCAATTGCTCGGGCCTGTTCAATTTGCACCGCGCGCGGACTTTTGGGGTAAAACACCAAACCTATCGCATCAGCCCCTGCAACTACAGCCGCCTTGGCATCTGCAACACTGGTAATACCACAAATTTTAATGCGGACGTTTTTCAACGCTTAACCTGCCAGACCAACGAAAGCGGCGATACTACCAGAATTTGGCGGCAAATGAATCGAATTAGCGCCTGGCTTTAAACTTTACCCGCCACTAAAAGCGCCCAGTTCTTCAGCAAAATACAAGGGCCCCGGAGACACCAATGGCAAGCTGAACTGCTCTGGGTAATCCACACCGACCAAATAAAGCCCAAAGGGCTTGGCGGTGACACTGCCCGCAGAGCGATCTTTAGCAGCTAACACCTGCGCAACCCATTCCGGCAACTTGCTTCCAGCCCCGACTTGCATTAGCACGCCGACGATATTTCGCACCATATGGTGCAAGAATGCATTCGCTCGTATTTCCATTACGATCAACTGGCCGCGCCGGGCCAAATGCAAATATTCGATCGTGCGAATCGGGCTTTTTGCCTGACACTGGGTGGCGCGGAAAGAGGTGAAATCGTGCTCCCCAACCAAATAGCTGGCACCCAGCTTCATAGCGTCAAGACTGAGCGGCACAGGCGACCAGGTAACCTGATCGTAAAGGTGGGAGGATGTGTTTCCGCTATCAGCTATCAAATAGCGGTAGGTTCGCGACAAGGCACTGAAGCGCGCATGAAACTGTGGCGCAACATCACAGGCCCAACGTACGGCAACTGTGTCAGGTAAATGCGATCTCGCACCCAGCACCCAAGCCTTTGCCGAGCGCTTGGCCAGAGTGTCGAAATGCACCACCTGGTTAGTTGCATGCACGCCCGCATCGGTTCTGCCGGCGCAAACCAGATTGATAGGTTCATTGGCGACCTTTGACAAAGCCTGCTCAAGCGCCTGCTGAACCGTTTTTACACCACCAGGCTGTATTTGAAACCCGCGAAAATCTGACCCCTTGTACTCAATCCCCAGGGCAACCCTTTGCATTCCCTCTGGCCAAAGACTGGGGTCAGTTAACTCACCGCTGCGCTCATAAGGCTTAAATTTGGGCACATATATTTCCGACATATCTATAAAACCAATATTTAAATCATCGCCCTAAAAACAAAAAGCCTTGTACACCGGGGTGTACAAGGCTTTTTATTGTTGCACTAATTAAGCTTGGATACGACTGAGAAGCTCTTCAGCCTCGCCGCGCTGCTGCTCATTGCCCTCGTGGATCACTTCAGAGAGTATATCGCGAGCACCTTCAGCATCACCCATATCGATATAGGCGCGAGCCAAATCGAGTTTTGTGGCCGCCTCATCTGCATCCGCCAGGAAATCGAGATCAGATTCCATATCCGCTTCGGACATAGCCAGGCCATCATCGCCTTCCTGCTCAAGACTCAAAGACTCCTCTTCACCGAACTCCGACAGAGCTGCCGAAAACACATCGTCCTCAGCCATAGCTGGCAAGGCTTCATCAGCCTCCTCACCCAGCGCTAATAGATCTTCATCGAGCGCTTCAAGTTTATCTTCAGCAAATGCTTCAGTCTCAGCCGCATCAAGATCCAAATCAGCCAGCAGCTCATTATCTTCTTCCGGCGCTTCGAATGATGGCAGCTGATCCAGATCATCGGTCAAAGAAAGGCCTGAATCAGGAACATCATCAGTCAATGCCAGTTCTGCAAACTCATCCGAGTCCAACTCCGCAGAGAGGCCACCTAATTCACCTTCGTCTTCCAGTTCGAGTGGGGTCTCATGCAAAGTTGACGCACCAACGTCCAGATCCGCTTGCGGCTCTATCTCCAGGTCCAGAGCCTCCATTTCATGATCCAGCGCCGCCAAATCTACTTCGTCAACATTCATATCCAAATTGAAATCGTCCGCCGCCACATCCAGGGCGACCGACTCCAAATCCTCGCCCTCAGGCGCGTCCGCCAAATCCGCTTCTAGCGACAGATCTTCAGGCTCGCTTTCAAGATCGAAACTAAATTCATCCTCCAGGGAACCGGCTTCCGCAGCAACTTCTTCAGGCAAGTTTGGCTTTTCCAGATCATCCAAAGCCAAAGAGAGTTCAGAGAAATCATCTGCCTCTTCAAGAGATTCCTCACCAAGACTGAGATCCAGATCACCTAAATCCCCCAACTCTTGGTCGACAGAAAAATCCAAGTCATCCAGATCGGTCTCTGCCAAAACAGCAGTATCGCCGGAATCTAAAGCCAGCTCTTCCTCATCAAGCGTGAAAGACTCATCAGCCAGACTAGTCTCCGGAGAGTCCATCAGATCATCACCCAGATCCAAATCGAAATCCAGATCATCACCAGCCAAATCCATAGACGGAGACCCAGTCTCAACAACTGACTCTGGCTCATCGCTTAAATCAAGATCGGCAAAGTTAAAGTCTTCATCAGCAACCACATCTGCCGAGGAGTCACCAGCCACTGGTGCTTCAGCCTCCCCTGCGCCGGGGATTGCACTGCGCAGCTCAGCCGCTCGTGCCAATATCGCACCGCCAGCAACAGAGGCCAGCAAGGCATATTCTTTATCAAAGCCACCAAGATCCTGCTTGTGCGAGTACACCTCAAGCAGCTTCAGGCGAATTTCACTTGCATCTGGATCTTTCTTTAACGCGTTTTGCAGCAAATCCTCAGCTTTATCCAACTGCCCATAAGCTATATAGATCTCAGCCTCAGCAACAGCATCACCCGTTTCCGCCTCTACTGGGGCCTCATCGGCCACTTCGTCGGGGGCATCATCCAGGTCTAATGACTCATTGAATTCCTCTTGATACTCCTCTGGCTGGAGCTCGGAATCCATCGCAAAAGTATCTTGATCAAAGCTTTCTTCAGCTTCAGCCTGTACAGCCTCCTGGCGGCGACGGTAGAAGAAATAACCACCCAGGCCGAGAACCAGCACACCCAAACCAATCCAGGGTGCGTTTTCTACAGCCACATCTACGGCAGAGGGTGCTGGCGGAGGTGCAACAACTGTTTTTGCTGGGGCAGACTTAGGTGCAACGGCCGCCTTGCTGGATACAGCAGAGCTGGCGCTGGATACAGCTTCCGATGAAGCTACAGCAGCCACTGGCTCAGCAGCCATGGAATCTTCTGAGGAAATATCTGCAGAGGAAAGCTCCAGCGATGAAGATGGCGCAGCAGAAAGCTCAGCGTTTTGCTGCTCTGCCGCCACTTGCAGCGAGCGCATCTTCTCATTGCTAACCGCAACCAATTGCTCCATGGTTGCAATCTGTGCTTCCAGATCCTTTACGCGAGAGCTTAATTCAGCGTTTTCTGACTTGGATTTATCCAACTCCTCTAAGGTAACGGCCAGCTCGCTCTCCAAACCGGAACCACTGCCCTGATTTGAGCCACTGCCCTGACCAGCACTACCTGATGAAGTTGCCGAGGGAGCGGTCAGCTTCACGCTGCCGGAAACACCAGATGACGCAGAACGAGAAGCCTCTGTACGGCGCGACGCATTTAACTGGGCACCCAGGCTAGAGTCTTGAATCTGTTGCGCAAACTGACGGACCGCCGCAGAGCGAGAGGTCGCAGTCATTTCCTGAGCATCAGGAATACGCAGAATTTGGCCACGTCGCAGCAAATTGATATTGCCGTTGATAAAAGCGTCGGGATTTGCCTCATAAAGTGCCATCATCGCCTGATGCACACTTGCACCTGAACTCCCCCTTACACCTTCGGCAATTTCCCAGAGGGTGTCATTTGCGCGAATTTGATATTGCTCACCAGTAATTGTCGCACTGCGGCTAGGCGCAGATCCGCTACGGGAGCTTGGCGGCGTGTAGGTTTGGGAAGAACGGCTCGGGCTGGTAGCTTGTCGGGTGGCAGAGCTTTGGCCAGCGGGCGCACTCACTGCAGCTGAAGCGGAGTCTTCACCAAAGGTTGGCAGATCCATCAACAGGGTGTATTCGCGCAACAGACGGCCTGCAGTCCAGCGGGCTTCAACTAAAAAATTAAGATAGGGTTCGCGAACCGGATTGCGGCTGGTGACTATAACCTTAGGTGCCCCTGCACCCGTCAATTCAACCTGAAACTGTAACTCGGAATAAAAGTAGATTCGATCTATGCCATTACGCTCAAAATCGGCCGGTGACGCCAGATTAATGAGTATCTGTTCGGCTGATAAGTCACCCGTATCCAAAAGTTTGATTTCGGCCTCCAGAGGCTGGTTTAGTGCCGACTTGAGCGTCACCTCCCCCAACCCCAATGCACTGGCAAATTGACTCAATGCAAAGGTCGAAAAACCACAGGCTAAAACCAACTGACGAAGACGCATAGCGCTATCCTTTTATTATTCCACGGCTCATGTGCGGAAAGAATTTTGAGATTGTAGCTGTCTGGATTAAGTCCGCACCCAAACCTCAGGTTCGATTCAGAGGCCACAAAACCTCGAATGTATCTTCAGTATCGTTCGTAAGTATTCATTATAAATAGCTTTTTATCAATACTTAGGGGCTTGACAAATGGCCACTAAAGGGCCGTTTTAGGGCAAAAAAGCAGGCAATTTTATAAAACTGTGAAGAATCACTGACATTAAAATCCTTATTTTGCCTTCTAAAGCCCTCAAAACGAAAAAACCCCGGCAACAGGTCGCTGCCGGGGTTTTCTTCTGCCAAACGCAGAAATAAGGCTTATTTGGCCTCTTTGAGGATACGCAGCATACGACGCAGCGGCTCAGCAGCACCCCAGAGCAGCTGATCACCAACAGTGAAGGCCGACAGGTATTGCGGGCCCATGTTCATTTTGCGCAAGCGACCTACAGGGATATTCAAAGTGCCGGTCACCTTGGTAGGAGTCAGGTCACGCATACTGGCCTCACGCTCGTTAGACACAACTGACGCCCATGGGTTGGCAGAGGCAATCAAGCCCTCGATGTCAGCGATAGAAACATCTTTGGTCAACTTGATAGTCAGCGCCTGACTGTGGCAGCGCATAGCACCGATACGCACGCAAAGGCCATCCACAGGAATAGGATTGCCATCGCGACCAAGAATCTTGTTGGTTTCCGCCTGGCCTTTCCACTCTTCTTTGGATTGACCGGTTTCCCACTGCTTATCAATGTAAGGCAGCAGGCTGCCCGCCAAGGGGTGACCAAAGTTTTCTTTAGGCAGATCGCTGCCACGCATGGTTTCAGCGATGATGCGGTCAATTTCCAGGATGGCAGACTTGGGATCTGCCAGCTTGTCGGCCACCGACTTGTGCAGGCTGCCCATTTGCGCAATGAGTTCACGCATGTTTTGCGCGCCCGCACCGGAAGCTGCCTGATAGGTCATGGAAGACACCCACTCCACCAGACCTTCACGGAACAAACCACCCAAGCCCATCAGCATCAAACTAACAGTACAGTTACCGCCGATGTAGTTTTTAACACCTTTGGCGATACCATTTTTAATGACATCCATATTGACCGGATCAAGCACGATAATCGCGTCTTTATCCATACGCAGGCTGGATGCAGCATCCACCCAGTAGCCATTCCAACCCGCAGAGCGCAGCTTGAGGAAAATCTCGTTGGTGTAGTCGCCACCCTGACAGGTCACAATGACGTCCAGTTGCTTTAAATCATCAACTGAATAAGCATCTTTAAGCGCTGGCAAACCTGCCGCCACTGCTGGTGCTGCACCACCCACGTTGGAGGTGGTGAAGAAAATCGGCTCGATATCGGCAAAATCGTTTTCTGCTGTCATACGCTCCATAAGAACGGAGCCGACCATACCGCGCCAACCTACAAAACCTACTTTCATCTCATTCTCTCTTTAATAACGCTGTTGGTCTCAGCCCGTAAGCCAAGACTAGTTATAACAATCGACCTTTAACCCTTACCGATTTGGCTTATGCCAGGGCTGCCACTACTGCATCGCCCATTTGCGAGGTAGATACCTTAGTCGTACCTTCGGTGTAGATATCCGCTGTGCGATAGCCCTGATCCAACACCTTGCCTACCGCCAACTCAATGGCATCTGCCACTTGAGTCAAATTGAGCGAGTAACGCATCATCATAGACACCGACAGGATAGTCGCCAGAGGGTTGGCAATACCCTGCCCGGCGATATCTGGCGCCGAACCATGACATGGCTCGTACATACCGCGACCGTCTTTATCCAGTGACGCCGAAGGCAGCATACCGATAGAACCGGTCAACATTGCAGCAGCATCAGACAAAATATCACCAAACATGTTGCCAGTCACCATTACATCGAATTGTTTGGGCGCGCGCACCAGCTGCATAGCGGCGTTATCAACATACATATGGGAGAGCTCCACATCAGGATACTCTTTAGCCAGGTCATCCATCACTTCGCGCCAGAGCATAGTTGCCTCAAGCACGTTGGCCTTGTCCACGGAACAGACCTTGCCATTGCGCTTGCGCGCCATTTCAAAGGCGGTACGGCCGATGCGAACTATCTCGCTCTCAGCGTATTTGTAGGTGTTATAGCC
Organism: uncultured Cellvibrio sp.; assembly: GCA_966248255.1. Lineage (GTDB taxonomy): Bacteria > Pseudomonadota > Gammaproteobacteria > Pseudomonadales > Cellvibrionaceae > Cellvibrio. The sequence goes on along the minus strand of CBIMZH010000071.1, from coordinate 2,229 downwards.
TTCACGCTCGCCATTTTCGAGGGTGCGAATGCCGCGCGGCTCGCCGAAATAGATACCACCCGCCAGTTCACGCACAATCAGAATATCCAGACCAGAAACCACTTCCGGCTTAAGTGAGGACGCGCCCACCAATTGCGGATAGAGCAGCGCCGGGCGCAAGTTGGCGTACAAGCCCAGCTGCGAGCGAATTTTCAACAGGCCTTTTTCGGGGCGAATTGAGCGATCCAGTTTATCCCACTTGGGGCCGCCTACAGCACCTAACAGAATGGCGTCCGCCAGACGAGCGCGCTCCAGGGTTGAGTCGGCCAGAGGCACACCATGAACATCGATGGCACAACCGCCCATAAGCTCGTTTTCGAAAGTTAAACCCAAATCAAATTTACTATTTACAACATCCAACACTTTGCGTGCTTCGCGCACGATTTCCGGACCAATACCATCGCCTTCGAGAATTAAAATATGCTTACCCACGGGATTCTCCGTAAAAAAATAATATTAGATTGCGTGATCAAATAACCAGGGAGCTTCAGCGCGACGCTTTTGCTCGTAAGCGCGAATAGCGTCAGCACTTTCCAGGGTCAGACCTATATCGTCCAAGCCGTTAAGCAAGCAGTGGCGACGGAATTCGTCCACGTCAAAACTGAAGCTTTGGCCACTGGGCGTGGCTACGGTTTTAGCACTGAGATCAATGCTCAACTCATAACCTTCGCTGGCGTACATCTCATTGAACAACTGATCAACAATCTCGTCGCTCAAGGTAATGGGCAGCAGGCCATTTTTAAAACAGTTGTTATAGAAGATATCGGCAAAGCTGGGGGCGATTACGCTGCGAAAGCCGTAGTCATCCAAGGCCCAGGGGGCGTGCTCGCGACTGGAGCCGCAGCCAAAGTTTTCGCGCGACAGGAGAATACTGGCACCCTGGTAGCGCGGAAAATTCAGTGGAAATTCGCTGTTAATCGGGCGACCGGTGCACTCTTGATCCGGCTTGCCTTCATCTAAATAACGCAATTCATCAAACAGGTTTTTACCAAAGCCAGTGCGCTTGATGGATTTTAAAAACTGCTTGGGGATAATCATGTCGGTATCAACATTGGCGCGATCCATGGGAGCCGCCAAACCTTTTACCACAGTAAAACTTTTCATTTTTGGCTCCTAGTTGAAAGTGCGCACGTCGACAAAGTGACCGGCAATTGCTGCAGCAGCTGCCATCTCTGGGCTCACCAGGTGAGTACGACCACCATAGCCCTGACGACCTTCAAAGTTGCGATTGGAGGTAGAGGCACAGTGCTCGCCTGGCTGCAACTTGTCGGCATTCATCGCCAAACACATGGAGCAACCTGGCTCGCGCCACTCAATACCAGCTGCGGTAAAAATCTTATCCAGGCCTTCGGCTTCCGCCTGGGCTTTTACTGCGCCTGAGCCGGGCACTACTATGGCCTCTTTAACTGAAGCGGCCTTTTGCTTGCCTTTAACTACTGCAGCTGCTGCGCGAATATCTTCAATGCGGGAGTTGGTGCAGGAACCGATAAACACGCGATCTACATAGATGGATTCGATCGGCTGGTTAGGTTGTAAACCCATGTATTCCAAGGCGCGGAGGATATCCTTGCGCTTGACTGGGTCAGCCTCATTGGCTGGATCCGGCACCTTGTCATCAATCGCCACCACCATCTCTGGAGAAGTACCCCAACTGACTTGCGGCTTGATTTTGGAGCCATCCAACTCAACCACTGCATCAAAGTGAGCGCCTTGGTCACTGACCAGCTCGATCCAGTTGGCAACCGCCTTTTCCCAAACATCGCCTTTAGGGGCAAAGGTACGGCCTTTGACGTAATCGATAGTGGTTTGATCCACAGCCACCATACCGGCGCGGGCGCCAGCCTCAATGGCCATATTGCACACGGTCATACGACCTTCCATGCTCATATCGCGGAATACTTGACCGGCGAACTCAACGGCATAGCCGGTACCACCCGCAGTACCAATCTTGGCAATAATCGCCAAAACCACATCTTTTGGAGTGACGCCAGCACCCAGCTTGCCGTCCACTTTGATCAGCATGTTTTTCATCTTTTTGGCCACCAAACACTGGGTCGCCATCACATGCTCAACTTCGCTGGTGCCAATTCCGTGAGCCAAAGAGCCCAGAGCACCATTGGTTGCCGTGTGCGAATCGCCGCAAACCACGGTCATACCGGGCAAACAGGCACCGGTTTCTGGGCCAACCAC
>CBIMZH010000070.1:0-9077 GCA_966248255.1 uncultured Cellvibrio sp. | reverse complement strand
GTCCTGCTGAACTAAACAAGCCCCCAATTGGGGGCTTGTTTAGTTCAGCAGGACGTTAATCCAAATTCAAAGCATTTACATCTAATCAAAACCATCTACTTCAAATCAAAGCGATCCAAATTCATCACCTTGCCCCATGCCTTGGCGAAGTCTTTAACAAACTTCTCTTTGGCATCGTCGCTGGCGTAAACCTCGGCCAGGGAACGCAGTTCTGAGTTGGAGCCGAATACCAGGTCGGCGCGGGTGCCGGTGTATTTGACTTTGCCGGTGGCGCGGTCAACACCGTTGTATACGCCGGGAGTGCCAGAGGCTTTCCACTCGGTGCTCATGCTCAGCAGGTTGACGAAGAAGTCATTGGTGAGCACACCGGGTTTGTCGGTGAAGATACCGTGTTTGGAGCCGTCGTAGTTGGTGCCCAGCGCGCGCATGCCGCCGATCAATACGGTCAGCTCAGGCGCGGTGAGTTGCATCAACTGCGCGCGGTCCACCAACAATTGCTCCGCAGGTACTTTGGATTTGGGGTGCTGGTAGTTGCGGAAACCATCGGCAACCGGCTCCAGTACCGCAAAAGAGCCAACATCGGTTTGCGCCTGGCTGGCGTCGGTGCGACCGGGGCTGAAAGGCACCTGCACACTCACACCGGCTTTTTTCGCAGCGTCTTCTACCGCGGCAACACCACCCAGAACGATTACGTCAGCGAGGGATACTTTTTTACCGCTTGCACTGAAATCTTTTTGCACAGATTCCAACACACTCAGCACCTTGGCCAGTTCGCTTGGCTGATTCACTGTCCAATCTTTTTGTGGAGCTAAACGAATGCGCGCACCGTTGGCACCGCCGCGCATATCCGAGCCGCGGTAGGTGGAGATGGACGCCCAGGCAGTAGTGGCCAGCTGTGAAGTGGTCAAACCTGACGCCAACAATTTAGCTTTAAGCGCAGCCACATCGGCATCACCAATTAAAGGGTGACTTACGGCGGGCAGTGGGTCTTGCCAAATCAGTTCTTCGCTGGGCACTTCGGGGCCGAGGTAGCGCACGCGTGGGCCCATATCGCGGTGAGTTAATTTAAACCAGGCGCGGGCAAAGGCATCGGCAAAGTCCGCTGGGTTTTGGTGGAAGCGGCGCGAAATTTTTTCGTAAGCCGGATCAAAACGCAGCGACAGATCCGTGGTGAGCATAGTGGGCACTTTGCGTTTGCTGGCATCGTGCGCATCGGGAATCTCGCCGGCACCGGCACCATTTTTAGGCTGCCACTGGTGCGCACCCGCGGGGCTCTTGGTCAACTCCCACTCGTAGCCAAACAGGTTATCGAAGAAGTAGTTGCTCCACTGAGTTGGAGTTTGCGTCCAGGTAACTTCCAGGCCGCTGGTGATGGCATCGCCAGCCTTACCTGAACCGTATTTACTCATCCAGCCAAAGCCTTGCAATTCGATATCGCCCGCTTCCGGGTCTACGCCTACCAGGGCTGCATCGCCAGCGCCGTGGGTTTTACCAAAGGTGTGACCACCGGCAATCAGGGCAACAGTCTCTTCGTCGTCCATCGCCATACGGGCAAAAGTTTCGCGAATGTCGCGCGCCGCAGCGATTGGGTCAGGGTTGCCATTGGGGCCTTCGGGGTTTACATAGATGAGGCCCATTTGCACGGCAGCTAAAGGATCTTCCAGTTCGCGGTCGCCGCTGTAGCGTTTATCGCCCAGCCACTCGGCTTCGGAACCCCAGTAAACATCGTCTTCGGCTTCCCAGATATCGGCGCGGCCGCCACCAAAACCAAAGGTTTTAAAGCCCATGGATTCCAGTGCAACGTTGCCGGTGAGGATCATTAAATCGGCCCAAGAAATTTTCTTGCCGTATTTTTGCTTGATTGGCCACAACAGACGGCGCGCCTTGTCCAGGTTGCCGTTATCTGGCCAGGAGTTAAGTGGCGCAAAGCGCTGGCTGCCGGTGCCACCACCGCCGCGACCATCGGAAACCCTGTAGGTACCGGCGCTGTGCCAGGCCATACGGATAAACAGCGGACCATAGTGACCAAAGTCGGCGGGCCACCAGTCTTGTGAATCGGTCATTAAGGCGGTGAGGTCTTTTTTAAGGGCAGCCAGATCGAGTTTTTTAAATTCTTCGGCGTAGTTGAAACCCGCATCGGTGGGGTTGGACTTGCTGGAGTGCTGATGAAGAATACGCAGGTTAAGTGAGTTGGGCCACCAATCCTGATTGGAGCGGACGCCGACGGTCGCACGTGCACCATGGGCGGCAAAGGGGCATTTTGGTTCAGACATAACTTTCTCCTTAGATTCTACTGAGCGGGCTAATTAAATACTGAGCGGGTTAAATAAATACTGAGTGAATGAGTTAACGAGACTAAGCTTAGGCGCCGAAAGCTATCTGGTCTAATTAACTCACTTAATAGTCGCTATTGCCTAAAGCACATGCTGATTATGGCGCCACGAACATTTCCAACTATGCTTAAAGGCCTAATTGGCTTCCCGTTCAACCGATTATTAAATAGCGCTATTAAAATAATAAATTTCACTACTTATTCACCTTCCGACTTTAAGGGGCTCAAGATGAAACTCGTCTATACCCACGAAAATCCGCTGATGGTGGCCCAAGCTAAAAATTTATTGGAACTTCAGGGCCTGGAGGTAATTCTAAAAAATGAATTTGCCCGCGGTGCGCTGGGCGAGATATCCACACTGGATGCCTGGCAGGAAGTTTGGGTAGTGAAAGACAAAGATTATTTACCTGCAATAGAGATTATTAAATCCGCCAACAAGGTAGCACCTGTTAGCCACTGGCTGTGCGCAGAGTGCGGCGAGGAAAACTCCGGCAGTTTTGAACACTGCTGGAACTGCCAGCATGAAAGACCTGAAATTGCTTAAGGAGAAAATCATGGAACTGAAAAATTATTTATTTTTTGCCGGCCGCTGCGAAGAGGCACTTAAATTTTACAGTGAGCATCTGGGCGCCCAGGTGCAATTTTTGATGCGCTTTAACGAGAGCCCCGAGCCTGTACCTGCAGACATGTTGCAAGCGGGTTTTGAAAACAAAGTGATGCATGCGCAATTCAGCCTGGGCGATTGCCAGGTGTACGCCTCCGATGGCTGCGATGACAAATCCTGCTTCAACGGCTTTAGCTTATCGCTCACGCTCGACACAGCTGAGGAGGCTCAGCGCATGTTTAACGCCCTGGCCCAGGGCGGCAAAGTCGTTATGCCGCTTAGCCCCACCTTTTGGTCACCGCTTTATGGCCAGGTGACAGATAAATTCGGCATGGCCTGGATGCTGATGTTGCCTGGCGAAGGCCAATAGCGTTAAGCGCTTACAAAATGGCGCGCCAGACGCCTAAAGCCCACCTATAATGGCCGCCATTTTGATTGACATTGCCTTGATTGTTATTGCCCATGCCTGGTTACACAGTACTTGCCGCTGCGATTGAATCTGCCAGCGAAGAGAAAAACAGCGACTTCCTCTGCTTTTTACACCCGGTCACTTCGCGCGAAGAGGCTATGGGTTTTATCGAGTTTTATCGCGAGCTTCATCCCTCGGCCAATCACGTCTGCTGGGCCTACATTATTGGCAATACCCGCCAGCCGCTTACCCAAGCTTTTAGCGATGATGGCGAACCATCTGGCACTGCCGGTAAGCCCATGCTGCATGTGCTAACCGAGCGCGAAGTTGGCAACTCGCTGGCGGTAATGGTGCGCTATTTTGGCGGAGTGAAGCTGGGCGCTGGCGGTTTGGTGCGCGCCTATTCGGGTGCAGTGTCCAGCGCGGTGAATTTAGCTGAGTTAAAACAGATCACTCCTAGTGTGGCATTAAAAATTGCTGTGGATTTTGCCCGAGAGGCAAAAATTCGCCATATAGCAGCGCAATTTGACGGGCAGATTTTAGCGGTGGACTATGGTGCGCAAGTCGAGCTGGAGATTTCACTTGCGCAAGCACTGTTGGAAGATTTTCGCCTGCAGGTAATTAACGAAACCTCGGGCCAGGCGCGAATCACTCTACCAAGCTCAGCTCAGCCTTAAGACGACACTCACTGCAAACTGGCTAAAGTTTTTGCCATAGCCGCTTTCAATTCCGGTTCAAAATGAAACGCCTGCAACAAGCCTGTTAATTGATAACCCGGCTGACGCAATTGCGCTTGCGCCAGCTGTGCCCTGGCTCCAGGCATATCCCCTGCCCTGGCCAAAAACAAACTGGCCAAGGCGTGAATATGGGCATGGGCATTGGGCTGAGCGGAAGCCTGCTGCGCCAGCGCCACCGCCTCATCACTGCGCCCCAGGCGCATTAATGCAATCGCCCGGGCGCCCTGAATAGCAAACAGCAGTGGGTCGCAGGGGCTGAGCCGCTGGGCGATGTCGGCGGCCTTGAGCGCTTCACCGGCATCACCCGCCTGGGCCAGCACAAACGCCCGCGCATAGTGGCCCTGGGCGAAGCTGGGGCTGAGGTCCGTGGCCAGCTGCAGATTGTGTAGCGCGCTGGGCTGATCCCCCGCCAGCCATTGTGCGCGGCCCATGGCCCAGAGCGCGCTGGGGTTGCGCTCATCACTCAGCAATGCAAGCTCGGCACTGGCCAGTGCCAGCTGAGTTGCCTCGCGCGCATCACCCCAAGCCTGGAAGCCGCTTTGAAAATAGGTGAACGACAGCCCGGCATGGGCATTGGCGTAATGCGGGTCGCGCGCAATTGCCTGGGCAAACAACACCTGCGCCTGCTGGTTATCCTCATTGGTAAATTTGTACATATGCCAGAGGCCGCGGTGATACAGCTCCCAGGCATCCAGCGATGCTTGCGGCTTAAGCCTGGCCAGGTTGCGCTCGCGCCACTCAATTTCACTGGCGAGGCTGGAGGCAATTTTGCTGGCGATATCCTCCAACAGGCCGAGCGCCTGGGGCAGCGGGCATTCAAATTGATGGCTCCACAACAAGCGACCACCAGGCATCTGCTGCAGCTCAACCCAAATCGCCAGGCCCGCACCGCGCCCTTTCCCCAACGGCAATAATTGCCCAGTCACCAGATAATCCACGGCCAAGCCCTGCGCCAATTGCTCCAGGCTTAACGATTGCGCCACCAGCGCGCTGACACTCGCCTGGGCAATTACATAAAGGCTGCGCAATTGCGCCAGGGCGCTGGTGACCTCCTGACTTAGGGCGGCGCCCCAGCGGCGCTGCTGCACCTGAGGCATTAAATTGACAAAAGGCAGCACCGCCACGGCGGCGTGACGGGCATTGGCGTTAAGTTGATTAAAGCGCGTTGCGGCAGAGAGATCGGCGGGCGACACAGAACTAACTGCAGCAACTTGATCTTCTGGAATAGCGTTCAACTCCCCCACAAAGCGATAGCCGCGCCTATGCAGCGTGGCTATCCAGGCCTGGCGCACACCGTCATCGCCCAGCGCCTGGCGCGCCGCTTTAATACAGGTGCTCAGCGCCGCATCACCCACCACCTTGCCCCGCCAGAGTTGATCCAGCAGCTCATCGCGGCTTATCACTCGGTCGCGGTGCTGAATTAAATAAATCAGCAAATCCAGCACCAGCGGCTCAAGGCTAACCTCAGCGCCATCGCGCAGCAGACGGCGGGTTTGAATATCCAATTCACAGCAGCCAAAACGCAAGCTCATCGGCAATACCCAAGCATTTAATGGGGTGATATTGAGAAGCCTAGTCGCCAGCCCCAGCCTCAGCAATTCCTCAACAAATGCTCAAGCGGCCCCCGCACCGGCGGATTAGCCTAATGCTTAAGAGTAATCCCTAGCCCAAAGGAGCAACATCATGTCAGCCTCTCTCTATGAGCGCCTGGGTGAAACACCCGGCTTAACCCGCATAGTTGACGACGTTATCACTGCGCACCTGGCCAACCCCTTAATCAAAACCCGCTTCGAGCAGATCAAAGACCTTAACGCCGTTAAAAAAGTCGTAGTGGATTTTATGTGTGCCGGCTCCGGCGGCCCAGTGGCCTATACCGGTAAAGATATGCGCAGTGCGCACAAGGGAATGAACATTAGTGAGCAGGAGTATTTGGCCGTAGTCGACGATATTATGTATGCGCTCAATAAAAACCTGATAGACGATGAAACCAAGCGCGATGTATTGAGCATTGCCTATTCATTAAAGGGCGAAATTATTCGCGTCTAGCAGCTGTAAAAGGAACAGGAACAGGAACAGGAACAGGGGCCGAGCCTGGTCGATTCTACAGGCTCGGCCGTAAAAAATTACAAATGAAATACCTTATTTAGAAATGCCACCATGTCAGTTACTGCAGGCTCGGAAAGATCCTTGAAGCAGCCGTGATTGTAATCATTGCAGCCAGTATCTAAAAAACCGTGGGCCTTGCCTGGGTAAACGTTAAACTCGGCGGGTTGCCCCAGGTGCTTAAGGTTGCTCACAAACGCACGGGTATTTTCCGGTTTAATAATGGGGTCCTGCTCGCCCACATAAAAAAACATCGGCGGCAGCGCATAGTCTTTTGCGGAAACTATATATTGCGCAGAGGAAACTGCCTGGTAATAATCCAAGTTGTCTTTAACATTGATCTTATCGCCAAACAATCCGCGTGGTTTTGCCTGGGCGAACTTCCAAAAAATATTTCCCTCTGACTCAAAACCGTTTTGCGCAGCTTCTACTAAACCCAGCGCCGCATAACTCAATATTGCCGCTTGAACTTTCAAGCCGTCATTTTTTGCCAGTTGTTCAGCCGTAACACCTTCAGGTAAATAGGTTGGTTTAAAGCGCAGGGAGTTTGCAGCAAATCCCTCGCTACCCAGGTTGCGTCCGGCCAGGGTAACCATTAACGCCAAATGGCCGCCGGCACTATCACCGGTTACCGCCAGCTTTTGCGGGTCGCCGCCGTAGTGTTTGATATGTTGCTTCACCCAAAGCACAGCGCCCATGGCATCTTCAATCTGCTCATTTACACTTGTGGTGTTGTTGAGATCGGGCAGCACACGATAGTTGGCGTTAACAGTAATCACATCGGTGCGGCTGGCAATGGCATCGGCCAAATCAGTCATGATCGACTTATTATTCAGCAGCCAACCGCCACCGTGATATATCACCAGCACCGGCTTGGCTTTAGCGCCACCCTTGGGTACGGCAATATCCAGAGTCAGGTCAAAGCCCTTGGGGCTGGCCCAGACGATATCTTTGTAATGTTTAATATTTTGATTTGCAGAAAACGCACTCAGTGGTGAAAGCAACAGGACTAAAAACGAATAGATTGCGTAAATACGCATGACTCTCCCCTCTCAATAATTGTTATTGGTGTAATTGCCAGCACGAGCTAATGAGCGAAGGCGGCAACTGGCATTATTGCCATACAATATGCTTATAACAAGCATTTGCACGGCCAGTCTGGGTAAATTTACGAAAACGCCTAAACCCGGCACAAAACCCGGGTTTAGGCTAAATAAATTCTGCGGTTGTTTTAGCCCCTACTGCTTAAGCCGCAGCAACCCCAGTTTGTAAGGAATGGTGTTGTAATCCGAACTGCTGCCCGACTGGCCCTGATAGAGGAACTCCAGGTTGCAGGGGTCAATCGTCATCTGCTCATCGAAGCCTGAGCGAATCAGCTCACCGTGGCTTATGCCGTTGGCCCATTGGCCACTGGGCCATTCAACATTGTTGTTACCGGCAAAGGGGTTAGCCTCGGTATCCGCCAAAGCAGTCCAGGGGCCATCCAAGCTAGTCGCAGTCCAGGAGCGGAACAGCCGCGGCCCACTGATGTAGGCCTCCACCATCAGCAGGTATTTATTTTGGCCATCCAACTTGTACACATTGGAGGCTTCAAATAAATAGTTGCTGCCATTGCCACGGTGATCCTCCATGACAATCGAATAGCCAGAGAAATTAGGAAAGTTGTCAATGGTCGTTTTGGATACGTAGAGCACACCATCATCGCGGGAGAAATACAAATAGCAGTGAGTGTCATTGCATATCACCCAAAAATCCAGCGCATTGGTAGGCTCCCCCTGCAACAGTTTTTTCTTGGCTGACCAATTGGGATTGGCTATGTCATCGGTAGTTGAATAGCTGCCCACCCATTGGGTGATCAAATACCATTTTTTGTGCGGTTTAAAATAAAACACTTGCGGCGCAACTGTATTGCCAACAGTAGAACCATTCATAGAAGTATGTGTAGCTGCCTGCGCTGAATTCCAATCGTTAAAACTGGTGTACATGGATTTGTAGGCAGTGTCGTAATAGGTGGCATAGACATAATAGCTGCCGTTGTATTTGACTACCGAAGGGTCCTTGATAGAAACCCAGCCGGAATTTTTTGGGCTGATCAGCGGCGCCGTGGAGGTCCAGGCGAGCGGCGCCTGCAACTCACAGGTTTGTGCTACCTCGCCACCAATAGAAAAATCATCGGCGTAATAGCTGACGCTGCTACTGGGCGATTCAATAATAAAATGCTGAAAGGCTGTAGAACCCAATTGCGTGTAATAGCCCTGCAGCAAGCGCCACTCGGATGCCGTGGCAGTCACTGAGGCCACCCGGGTGTATTCGTTATAAGTGCTGCTATCCGTATCATCCTGGCGCTTGGCGGTTAAGTAAATCACCGAGTCCGCAGCACCCGGGGCCAACTTAACCCAAACTGCGACCTCATATTCATTGCCCTGGGTCAGGCTGCCAACACTAAAGGTCAGGCCATTCCAGGCAGCGCTGCGACCACTAATAAGCGCACTGGCAGCGCCTGAGTGTTTATCGGCGCTGGAGCGCGTAATTGTGCCCGCAGTAACGCCCCAATTGCTTAAGTCGGACTCCACCCCACCATTGCTGGCAAAGTTATTGGCCGGAACCGCATAACTGCTTGACGACGAGGCTTGACTGCTGACCAAGCTGGAACTGGACGAAGAACTTTTTGCGCTTGAGCTGGATAAGCTGCTTGAGCTGGCCAGCGAACTTTGACTTGTGCCTGTACACAGGCTGCCGTTGACACTGGGCCGCTCGGCACTGCCGCCGTTTTTATCCACCTGAAAACCAAAGGAGACGGTCTGGCCAGCCGCTATGCCGCCATTCCAAGTCATATTGGTCGCGCTATAGGGATTGGTGCCGGACAAATTGGCATTCCAACTGTTGGATATG
>CBIMZH010000069.1:0-9121 GCA_966248255.1 uncultured Cellvibrio sp. | reverse complement strand
AATTTCCGAGCGCATTGACTGTTACCTCTTAGTGTTTGCGCGAAAGCGGTAAATTTTAAAGCTGTGCGCTACACAGGTGAAGTCGTGTTGGCGCTCTTGGCTGGATAGGTGACAAGTGTCAAGGCGCGGAGCAGGGGCTTATTGTCAATGTTAATTGCGGTAAGTGAGTTATTGTTCAGCTTTACAGGAAAATAAAAAGGGGCACTAGGCCCCTTTTTTACAATTCCATCACCACGCGAAAGCCCAGGTGTTCGTTGTAAATTTCCTGGTGATCATAGTCGCGTTTGTAACTGGCGAGATCCTGATTGCTGTCTTTGGCTGAGCCGCCGCGTACAACGCGGGCATCGCATTTGGCCACTTGATAGGCCAAGCCATTATTGGGCGCAGTGGCATAGTTTTCGGCGTAACAGTCCTGCACCCATTCGGCGACATTGCCCGCTGTATCAAAAACGCCAAAGCCATTGGCCGGATAGCTGCCCACCGGCGCAGTTTTAGCACCAAACAGACCGGAAAATTTACTTGCGCAACCGCGGCGGCAGTTGGCGCGACCGGCGGCGTCTTTGGCGTTGTCGCCCCACCAGAAGGGCGTTAGGGTTTTGGCGCGCGCGACATACTCCCATTCTGCCTCAGTGGGCAGGCGATATTTTCTGCCGGTGGTTTTGCTCAGCCATTCGCTGTAGGCAACCGCATCGAGAAAACTCACATTGATAACCGGGTGATCGCCGCGGCCCCAGCGGTTGTCGTCGGGCATGCGGCGATTGGTGGCCTGGGCAAACATATCGTAATCGTCAAAGGTAATTTCAAATTTGCTAATGGCAAAAGCGCGGGCAATATTCACTTTGTGTACCGGCATGGCAGCTGGGTCGTTTTTATCGCCCATATAAAAACTGCCTGCGGGGATACTGATCATCTCTGGCCCCTGGCTTTTAATACGCGCGGTTAGCGGCGTGGTTATTTCTGTGCCGGGTTTAAGGCTGGGGTTGAGTTTGACTTTTAATTGCAGGTTTTGATCTTCAATACGCACCCAGTTGTCATAGCTTTGATAGCCGTTGCGGCTGACCTCTATATGGTAGCGGCCCGGCTCAAGTGCAATTTGATCCTGATAGCGTTCGCGGATATTGAGAATGCGCACTCGCGCATCTTCTGGATCGGCAATTACCGTGAAATTAAATGTGGGCGCAAGCTCCTCCGCTGGGATTGAACTGGCCTCAACTTGAGTGGCTGCCAGGTTTTCTTCGCCAACTTGCGGGTTAGCCTCATCTTGCCCAAGCGGTGCCGTGCTGCTGGGGCTTTCTACGGTGTTGGCTGCGCTCGGGCTGCTTGTGTCGCTGGCTGTTGCAGTGAGATTGTCAGTGGCGGCGGAGGCTTCACTGCTGCTGTCAGCTTTGATTGTGGCTGAGTCGCTGCTGGCGGATTGTGACGCATCCAGCGCTTGGGCTATGGGTTGATCCAATTGGGTTTTGTGTTTGAAAAAAAACACTGAACCTAGGGCGAGGAGTAACAGACCCGAGAGCAAAATCCATTTGCCGGTTTTAGCTGAATTGCCCGGTGTGATGGCGTGAATTTGCGTGGTCAGTCGCTCGCGTACTCCTGTATCTTTTTCGCTGCGATGCATGTCGTTAAAAAATATTTCGGTGGCCCGGGTGGGCTCGCGAAAATAAAAACCGCGCTCGCGGCTGTAGCGCAGGTTGCGCAATTTGTTCCAGCGCCAACGCAATGAGGCGAGACTGGCTGCCGCCAGGGCGCGCAATAAATTCACCACAGTGATATCGCTGGGGTGGGTAAGCGTTGGCGTATTGCCTGCGGTTTTGAGTTTCTCCAATTCTTCCAGGGCAAAAATCAAATCGCGCCCGCGCTGATAGCGCTGGTCAGGGTCTTTGGCGAGCAGCTTGTCGATAATTTTCTGGTAGGCCAGATACTGCATGGGCAGTTTGGGAATGGGCGCGCTCAGGTGTTTTAGCGCAATGGTCACCGCCTCGTCACCCTGGTAGGGCACTGTGCCGGTGAGCATTTCAAACAGCACTATACCCAGGCTGTACAAATCCGAGCGGCCATCCACCTGTTTGCCTTTGGTTTGCTCGGGGCTCATATAGTGAGGGGTACCCACTACAGTGCCAACATGGGTCATGCGCGAATTAATGGCCATGCCGCGCGCTACACCAAAATCTGAGAGTACGGCAGAGTTGTCGGCGCGGAATAAAATATTTTCCGGTTTAATATCGCGGTGAACGTAGCCTTTGTCGTGGGCGTGATCCAGCGCGCTGGCTACTTCGCGGGTAACGCGCAGAGCCTCCTCGGCACTTATGCCTTTTTGCATGCGATCGTGGACTGAGCCATTGGGCAGGTAGTCCATGGCGATGTAATTAAAATCTTCGTGGCGACCTATGTCATAAATAGAGACTATGTTGGGGTGCGACAGCTGACCGACAATATTGGCTTCGCGCTGGAAACGCTCGCTAAATGCCGGGTCGCTATTAAATTGCGGGTTCATTACCTTGAGGGCAACCACGCGACCCACGCTGATTTGAATCGCGAGGTAGACGCTGGACATGCCGCCCTGGGCGAGTTTCCGAATGACTCTGTATCCGGGAATTTGTAATGCCATTTTTCCTGTCTATATCGAATTGAATCGAATTAAAAAGCTAATACGTAATAGAGCAGCGCCAGTAGCGAAACCAGGGCGCTGCCAAAAATCCAGGCATCCAGCCGTTTTGTCCCAGTCAAATAGGGCACCCACTGGCCTAACTCCTGCCACCAGCTGGTCGCTTGTAGGGGGGATTCCACTATTTGCAGAGTGATGTTGTCGCGCCCGCCGCCGGTGAGTGCTGCGTGTACCAGTTGATCTACGGCGGCCACCGAGTTTTCCGCCTGAAATAAAATCTGTGCCATGGTCATATCGCTGACTTCATCGGTGAGGCCATCGCTGCACATCAGAATCCACTGGTTTTCTTGCCATTGGCGATCCACCAGGCCGACCTTGACCCGCGGCAATTCCTGCATCCCCAGGCACTGGGTGATGATGTTTTTTTCCGGGTGATTGTCTGCCTCTTCGGCGCTGATCAGGCCGCGCTCCACCAGCATCTGCACATAGGAGTGATCGGTACTTAATCGCTCCAGATGGCCGCCTTCGGGGGTAGGTGTCCACAGATAGGCGCGGCTGTCGCCCACCCAGGCCACCTGGTATTTACTGCTGTTGGATTTAAGTGCGACCAGGGTGGAGCCCATACCTGGCGCGCCTATGCCGCGCGCCGCTGAATCCAAAATAGCCTGATGGGCTGCTTGAATGGCCAGTTCCAGTTGGGCGTTGGGGTTTTTCTTGAGTAGTTTGGCGAGGGTGTCGCGCGCTATGGCACTGGCGACTTCTCCGGCTTCATGGCCACCCATGCCATCGGCAACCAGCCACAGACCTAATTCCGGCGCGCTGAGGAAGCAGTCCTCATTGTTGTCGCGCACCAGTCCCGGGTGGGTTGCGGCGCTGTATTCCAGAAGCAGTTTGGTCATAGGTGAGCGTCAATGCTTGAATTTACGGCGGGGTATTCTGTCCTTATTTGCATTTATCCAGGAGCAAGGCCGCAACAGCCTGAATGTCCCCTAACTACCGGTTATAAGACGCAATACTAGATGAACTCTAAACGGAACACCATGCGCTTATTCGCCCGCCAAACATCAGCTATTTGGCGGGCTTGTGCTCTAGAGGCTGTGAATTTCCAATTCCAGCGCTATGGCTGCATCCTTATTGGCGTTATGAGTCACCAGCGCGATGCTGGCCTTTTCCGCTTTAAGGTAGCTGGCGGCAACCCGCTTTAAATCATCCAGGGTGACAGCAACCACCCGGTTGCGGAACAGCTCGCGCTTTTCGCGGGTGCGGCCAAACAGCTCCGCCTGGTAGGTGGATTTGGCTTCGCCTGCGGGTGAGCCGGGTTTGTCGATACTGCCCACCACGCCGAGGATAGCTTCCTCCAGTGCCTGTGGTTGGTGTTCGGTTTCCGCCAGCCATTTGAGCGACGCATCGAAGTCGGCCAGGGTTTCAGTCAGGCGCGGGTCGCGGTAGGAGTAAAAGCGGAAGGCCGCCGAGTTGTTGTCCTGGCTGGCGCCGCCACCGTAGGCGCCGCCTTGCTCGCGCACGGCGCGGTGCAAAAAGCCATTGCGCAAAAAGCCGCCAAGTACGGTTAAGGCTGCCGCATCCGGGTGGTCCATTGGCACACTGGGGTAGGCTTTGGCACAGAAGTTAACCTGGGTATTGGTAATCCAGGCCTGGCGCACCTGGGCGCTGACTGGCTCCAGGCTAAAGGCTTTAAAGCTGCTGTTGGCCTCGCTTGCCGGCCAGAAGCTGGCGAGTTGATCGCGGTAGCTGTCCAGCTGCTCGTCTTCACCCACAATCACAAACTGCACAGGCGCGGCCAGCACCAGCTGGTGAATCTCCGCCAGCTGCGCGGCAAACTTGGCCAGCTCGGCTTTATCTTCCAGGCGATTATCCAGCGCCTTAACCTGGGCGATACCGGCCAGGCCGCCCAGCTCATGGGCAATTTTGGCGGCGGGGCTCATGCCGGCGCAGGCGGCAGTCATGGCCAGGCTGTGGCCGTTTCCGGTGACACTCTGCTCGCGGCGAGCGCGGTTTTGGCTAATCAATTCGTGGATGCGATCCAGCTCATCAAAACGCACAGATTCCAGGGTGGCTTTCATCAGCTCGTTCATCGCCTGACTGTTGCGGGTCAGGGCTTTGGACGAAAGAGTCAGGTAGGCATCTATCGCCTGTACATCATCGCCAGCGCCGCGAATGCTGCTAAAGGCGTGGATGGAGCCAACTACTTCGGCCTGCCAGCGCTGGGTGTCCAGGTAGTCTTTGTCGCCTACGCCAAGTTCCGTCAGGCAGATGCCGTAGTAGGGCAGCAGTTCCAGCTGTGCCTGGCTGAGGGCGGGCAGTTTGCAGGTAATTTGCTGATAAACCAGGCCGTTGGTGCCAGCGGCATAGCGGCGCAATGGGTAACCGTTAAGTGTCTCCTGGCTGCCGCCGGTGTAATGCAGGTGTGGCGGAATATCTTCAATACCCACTTTGGGCAGAATGGATTCGTCGTCCACCTGCAGCTGACGCGCTTGCAGGGCTTTGGCGCGCTCAACTATGGCGAGCTTTTCGTCGTCGTTCAGGTTGGCTTTGATCTCCGCCAGGCGGGCAGTTTCTGCGGCCTGGGCGCGGCTGGCCATTTGCGTATCCGGGCGCAGGGTGAGGCGCACCCGGTGAGGGTTGTCGAGCAGCCAGGTGCGCACCGCCTGTTGGATAAAGTCCGGCTGTTGAATTTTTTCGCGCAGCTTAAGCAGCGCATTGTCCAAATCCAGCTGCGCCACTGGGTCGCCCCTGTGGGTGGCGGCAGTCAGTGCGTGGAGAATAATTTGCAAACCATAGGGGTAGCCATCGCCGCCCACTTCGCGCTGCGACAGCTCCAGCTGGTGCAGTGAGGCCTCGAGCAATTCGTGGGGCACGCCTTCCTCGGCGAGTTTTTGCAATGTGTCCAGAATCAGGGTTTCAACCTTGCTGACGTCCTCTAAAGCACAGCCCTCCAGGCCGCAGACAAAGGCCATTTCACGCGAGGAGTCATCCAGGCCGCAGAGGGGCGAGGGCGCCTGGCCCAGGTCGCTGGTTTCCAGCGCTTGCGACAGGGGTGAAGCGCTGTTGTCGAGCAGAATATTGGACAGCAGCTGGGCTTCCAGCGCCTCTTCCAGATTGGTGGTTTTGCCCAGCAGCCAGGCGAGTACCACATGAGTTTTGTTGCTCAGGTCTTCATTGGCCTCGGCGGGATAGGCCTCTTCCACATTGACCGGCGCGTGGTAGCGCTTTTCATCAGGCACGCGGATTTCTTCGTCCAGTTTTTGGAATTTGTTCAGCGCCTGGGCTTCAAATTTTGCTTGCAACTCGGCCGCAGGGATATCGCCATAGGTCATAAAGATGGCGTTGCTGGGGTGATAGTGAGTGCGGTAAAAGTCTTTCAGCTCCTGATAGCTGAGGTCGGGAATATGTTCCGGTTCGCCACCTGAGTTGTAGTGATAGGTGCTGCTGGGGTAGAGGTACTTACACAGGGTATGCCACAGCTGGGAGCCGACCGAGCTCATGGCACCTTTCATTTCATTAAACACCACCCCCTTGTAAACCAGATCTGACTCGGGGTTTTCCGGTTCGGCAAATTCGACGCGATGGCCTTCCTGAGCAAAATCCAGCTCGTCCAGGCGGGAGAAAAATACCGCATCCAGATAGACATCCAGCAAGTTGTAGTAATCCTTGCTGTTTTGGCTGGCGAAGGGGTAGGCGGTCCAGTCGGAACTGGTAAAGGCATTCATAAAGGTATTGAGCGAGCGGCGCACCATCATAAAGAAGGGGTCGCGCACCGGGTATTTTTGGCTGCCGCAGAGGGCGGTGTGCTCAAGGATATGGGCTACACCAGTGGAGTCGTGGGGCACAGTGCGCAGCGCCACTAAAAACACGTTTTCGTTGTTATCCGCTGCCAGGTGAATGTGCTGGGCGCCCGTGGCCTTGTGACGGTATTCCTCAAGGGTGAGTTTGAGCGAATCAAGGGGTTGGCTACGTATCAATTCAAAGGCGGCGTGAGTCATAAGTCCTGCGTGTCCTGAGTTTGAGTGCCCACTAGCAGTTGTTATCAGTTGCCAGATGGGGCAGATATTGCGCAACCTGCTCAACAAAGCGACTAAAGGCGCTGAGCAGCGGTTGGTAATGGGTATTTGGGTCAAGCTGTTGTAGAGCGTAACAACTTGCCTCCAGGGTTGAAAGTTGAAAATCGCTATGCGCTTTGCGAATTCGGTAAATGGATGGCGGCGGGTTTTGCAGCGCCAGCCGCGGCAGCTGTTGCAGCAGCGGATTGAGGTAGAGCAGTTTGCGGCTTTTGCGCCAGGTGGCATCCAGCACAATCAAGCGTATTTGTGATGGCGCAAGTTGAGTTATATCTGGCGGGGCTGCAGGTGTCGCCAGGCCCAGGGATTTCTCTTCGGGAGTATCCGGGTAGAGCAACAGTGGTAGTTTGTCGTCGCTAAAACACATTTGTTGCAGCAGCGCCTGATCAAAAGCTTCGCCGACTAATATGTGGCTGTTTTTTGTACTTAGTGCCAGTAGTTGCGCCGAGTTTTTAGCGTTGTTGACTTCATCCGGGTGTTGCACAATAACCAGCTCGACCGGGTTGTCGATATTGACCGCCAGGGCGCAGATGCAGGTTTTTAACGGACGCCGGCAGCGGCTGCACAGCGGGCGTTTTTGGCTCATAGGGTTTGGCCCGAATCAAGGCTGAAAAATGGAATTTGTTGGCTCTCTGCCTGCTTTGCCAGCAGGGTTTGGCTCGATTGATTTTGGTTGGCAATCAGGGCGAGTTTATGGGCGCGGCTGAGTTTCTTTAGCGCGGCTTCGCGCTTGCTCGCCAGGCTGCGGTTTTCGGCCAGCTCCAAGAGCGCGAGTTGTTTTGGCGCGCGCCCGCGAAAAAATTTAGCGCCGGTTTTACCGCTGCTGTGTTCGCGCCAGCGGCGCACAGGGTTGGTGGTAATACCAGTGTAAAGGCTGTCATCATCTGCGCGAATTATGTACACAAACCAGTGGCTCATTGTGGCTGGCTAATTGATTGATTAATTCATTAAAACTTAAAGTAAATTCCTCTCCATGGCAAAACAATCTTCGCAGCAGGACCGCAATTTCGACGAGCTGGCCAAGCGTTTTAAAAAGAATGTATACGGCGGCCTGAAAGGCGATATTCGCCTGGCGGTGCTCAACCGCGATTGTCAGGCGCACTTGCCAGTTAAACCCTTTGGCAGCGACAGCAAACCCTGGCGGGTGCTAGATGCCGGCGGCGGCCAGGGGCAGTTTTCGCTGCAACTGGCCCAGGCGGGGCATCAAGTGGTGATTTGCGATATATCCGCCGAGATGCTTAAGCTGGCTGAGGAAAAGGTTATTGAGCTTGGCCTGCAAGCGCAGGTGACTCTGGTGCATGCCGCTATTCAGGAGCTGCCGGAAAAACTGGCCGATTGCCAGTTTGATCTGGTGATTTGCCATGCGGTCATGGAGTGGCTGCAGGAGCCGCAAAGTCTTTTGCCTTGCCTGCTTAATTACCTTAAGCCTCAGGCTTTTATTTCGCTAACGTTTTACAACCTGCATTCGCTAATTTACAAAAACCTGCTGCGCACCAACTTTAAAAAAATCATCAAGCAGGATTACGCCGGTCAGCGCGGCAGCTTAACCCCGATCAACCCCATGGACCCAGCGCAAGTGCTGGCTTGGCTGGATCAATTGCCGCTGCAGCTGTTGGCGCACAGCGGCATCAGGGTGTTTCACGATTATATCTTTAACGATGAGCACCGCGAGCGCGAGACCGCTACCCTGGTGCAGCTTGAACTGGAGTTTTCGCAGCGAGAGCCTTATCGATCTTTAGGGCGCTATCAGCACTTATTATTACAGTTTGATTAAGCGTTTTGCCCCAACGCAGCGAGCAGCTTATCGCGCGCTTCATTGATTTTACTGGCGAGAAAGTCATTGCCGCCGCGATCCGGGTGCAGTTTTTGAATCAGGTGGCGGTGGGCATCTTTAACCATTTCTGCGGTTATTTCGCCTTTATAGATATCACCGGACAAACCCAGTGTATCCAGTGCTTCCTGCAGGCTGGGAGGGTTGGATTTGTGCTGATTGTGAATCTCTTCAACTTTATGGTTTAGCCAGCGGGGCAGTTGTGCGCTTAAATAGCGTATAGCGGCCTGAATAAATGGCAGCAGCGCGCCCAGGAGTGCACCTATCCAATGCATGCGGCCGGTGACCACTAAAAACACCAATAGCCCCAAAAAGCCGCCAAGGCCAAGGCGCCACAAGGATTTCCGTTTTTGTTCAGGTGTTTGGCGCTTATAGTTACCGTAAGCCATTAACAACAGGGTGATGACAATGGCAAACAACAGGACTCTGATCATATAACCTCCACTCCGGGCGCCGCTATTATAGGTGGGGATTAATCAACAGAGATAGAGGTGCGCCAAGCTATTTGGCAATAGATTGTTTATGAAAATATATCTGCGCCGACAGCTTAAATTGGCTAGGCTAAATGAATGTCTCTAAAAATATAATTTGGCTCCATAGGGAGTAATTGCG
>CBIMZH010000068.1:0-9182 GCA_966248255.1 uncultured Cellvibrio sp. | reverse complement strand
CAATCCCTATCCTGGTAATCATTCGCTTCATGGGTATAGCTGGTTTTGTGTACGCCCCTGGAAACCGCCTCCGCGCCAATATTTTTGGGCGCAATAAAATAACAAGGCATAGCCGAGGGCGGTTCCATATCGGTTTTAAGCCCTGGCGGCACGCGCAGACCAAACCCTAACCCCAATTCTCGGGCGCGCAGACGCAAAGCCTCTCTCCGCTGCTGAGCAGGACGCGGCTTCAACATAAGCACTGGCCCCAACACCAGAGAGACCATCACTATGATGAGTACAATAAACGACCAATGCATAAGTTCTCCCACAAAACCCGAAAACGGCAAATCGATCCAGACAGATAAGAAACTTCTAAAATTTTTTATCCGTCTGATGAAAACAACTATATTTAGACAAGGCTTCTATTTAACTTGGTTATTAGAACCCGAAGGAATACACATTTGTCTGAATAGATGCCTGCCCTAGCTTAGGGTTGGGGCGACTATTAACAGAGGGCCAACAAAATGAGCAGCGATTTCAGCGGATACCATCATATTATTGTCGGTGTAGACCTCTCCGAGGACTGCCCGCAAGTCGTAGCCAAAGCCGCCGGCATGGCTAAGATTTTCAATGCCAAACTAACCTTGGCCCACGTGCTAGAGCCTATCGCCTTCGCCTATGGTGGCGACATTCCCGTGGACCTGTCGGGCATTCAAGAACAGCAAGTTCAAAAGGCTGAAGCCGACCTGGCCGAACTCGCCAAAACAACCGTCTTTCCGATCCAGCAACAACATGTACTGGTAGGCCAGCCAGCAGCAGAACTGCACTATTTGGCAGAGCAGGAATCGGCAGATCTGATCGTTGTTGGCTCTCACGGGCGCAAGGGCCTCGCGCTTTTGTTAGGCTCGACGCCCAACAGCGTGCTGCACGGTGCCAGCTGCGATGTTTTAGCGGTGCTTGTGCACAAATCTGTCTCTGAACAGGAACTCAGCGAAGACTAGCCTTGCTGCATATCCTCTAATTCCGCCCAGCGCTCAAAACAAGTATCCAATTGCTGCTGAGCCTGGGCGAGTAATTGCAAAGCTTTTTCCACCTCAGCCTGTGGCTTGGTGTAAAAATCCACCGCATTAACTTCAACTTGTAACAGCTCCAGCTCTGCCTCAAGTTTTTCTATCAGCCCAGGCAGCTCGTCAAATTCACGTTGCAACTTGTAACTCAGCTTCCGGCTTTTGGGCGCTTCACGCACCTGGGGCTCGGCGGCCTGAGCTGTGTCAGGCTTGGTCGCAACCTTGGCAGGTGCTGCATCCTGAGTCCACACGCCCCCTTGGCGAACCCAATCATCATAACCACCCACGTATTCTTTGACCTGCCCCATCCCCTCAAAGGCGATCACGCTGCTTACCAGGTTGTTCAAAAAGGCGCGATCGTGGCTAACCAAAAGCACAGTGCCTGCATAGTCAGTCAGCAGTTCCTCCAACAGCTCCAGAGTTTCAACGTCCAGGTCATTGGTGGGCTCATCGAGAACCAACAGGTTGGCTGATTTACTAAACAGCTTGGCCAGTAGGACACGATTGCGCTCACCACCGGATAGTGCTCGCAGCGGCGTTCGGGCGCGCTCACCACTAAAAAGGAAATCACTTAAATAAGAGAAGATATGCTTGGATTTACCATCGATTTCGATAAATTCCCGGCCTTCAGCAATATTGTCTACGGCATTTTTATCCAGATCCAACTGATCTCTCAGTTGATCAAAATAGGCGATTTGTAAATTTGTGCCGCGACGAATACTGCCGGACTGGGGTTCCAGCTCACCCAGTATCAATTTCAATAAGGTGCTTTTACCTGCGCCGTTGGCGCCCACCAAACCAATTCGATCGCCACGCATAATCGCTGTGGAAAAATTGCGCAAAATGGTTTTGTCTGCCCAGCCGTAACTGACATCACTCAATTCCGCGACCAGCTTGCCGGATTGATCCCCGGATGCCAGGGCAAATTGCGCCTTGCCAACCTGTTCGCGTCGCTGGGCTCGCTCAACGCGCAAAGCCTTTAACGCCCTAACCCGCCCTTCGTTACGGGTACGCCTGGCTTTAATGCCCTGGCGAATCCAGACCTCTTCCTGCGCCAATTTCTTATCAAACAGCTCATTATGGCGCGCCTCTTCAGCCAAGGCTTGCTCGCGATAGGTAAGAAAACTGCTGTAATCGCCGGTCCAATAACGTAAGTGGCCGCGATCCAGTTCTGCTATGTGGGTAGCCAGGCTCTGCAACAAAGAGCGGTCGTGGGTAATAAAAATCAGTGCGCCGTTAAAGCCCAGTAACTGTTTCTCCAGCCACTCAATCGCGGCAATATCCAAATGGTTGGTCGGTTCATCGAGCAGCAGTACATCTGGCTCCTGAACCAGGGCGCGCGCCAGGGCAACCCGACGACGCCAGCCGCCGGAAAGCTCACGCATGTACTTATCCACCGGCAGTTCCAGGCGCGAAAGCACTTCCTCAACCTTCTGCTGCATCAGCCACCCATCTTTAACTTCTATTTGATGTTGCAGCTCGGCCAACTGGGCCACCTGGTTATCATCTAACTGCTGGCTCTGCGCCAAGGATCTATAGCTGGCCAGCAACTCGCCCAACCCCTGCAACCCAGCCGCCACTGCATCAAATACCAGGCGATCATCTGCCTCGGGGAGATCTTGCTCCAAACGCGAAATTCGCACCCCGCCCTGGCGCACCACAGCGCCCTTGTCCAAATCCACCTCGCCAGCGATGACTTTTAACAGGCTGGACTTTCCGGTTCCATTGCGCCCAATTAGACAGAGTCGCTGCCCTTTTTCGACCACCAGATCAACCTCATCCAGGATGACCTGCAGGCCATAGCTTAGTTGCGCTTTCTCAATTTTAATCAGTGACATAGAAGGAATAATTCAGGTAGTTTTTGAGCAAAAATGTAACTGGCGTAGGGCAATGCCGACTGTTATCCTCATAGGATATCTCTGGGCATAGCACGCCAGCCCGAAAATGGCGCGAAATAATATCCCACCCGCTACGCATAACCAACCTGCAATCCTTGGCAGGTGAGTTTGAGGTTTACATGAAGCTCCGCAAAATACTTTGGCCCTTGAGTTTGTGCGCCAGCGTATTACTTGGCAGCCCGCTGCTTGCAGCCTCTGCCAGCAACTCTCCCCCGGAGAGCAATAGCAAGATCCAACCCAAAGCCGATCCCTTTTCACTTCAGCGAAAAAAATACCAAGCGGCGCAAAAAGCCTTTAATGGCAAGCAGATGGCCGAGTTTCAACGGCTGACCAAGCAGCTTAGCGACTATCCGCTGGTCAGCTACCTCGAATATCAGGACTTGGTACCAAGGCTAATAAACCTGCCCTATGCCGATGTAGAGCGCTTTTTTAAAGCCTATCCAGAGTCTTTTCTGGCCGAGCGAATGACGCACCGCTGGCTGCGGACTCTAGCGCAGCGGGAAAAGTGGGCCGACTATCAACGCTTTTACGATCCGCGCCTGACCGACCCGGAACTGGCCTGCCTCAATTTACGTGCTCGTCTGGAAACCGGCGACAAGTCCGCTTTCGCTGATGTGGCGCGCCTGTGGAATATTGAAGACACCCAATCGAAAGCCTGTGACCCGGTATTTAGTGCCTGGACCAAGGCCGGTGGCATGACCGCTGAGCTAATCTGGTCGCGTCACCTTAAAGTCGTGCGCGCCGGCAATAGCAATATGGCTCGCTACCTGGCCGGGCTCTTGCCCGCCAATAAACAGCCTCTCGCGCAGCTGCTGCAAAACCTAAACGCCAACCCCAAGCTGCTCAATCAAACAGCGCGCTTTTCTGCGCAGTCGCCAGAGATGAAAGACATCATTCTTTTTGGCTTGGAAAAAATCGCCCGTCAAGATGCGGTGCAATCGTTGGCGCTATGGCAAAAGTTTGATGCCCAACAATTATTCAGCGATGAAGACCGCATCAACATCAAGTATCAAATTGCCCTGCGCCTGCTCTACCAGGATGAAGAAGTACAAGCCGAGCAATTGGTCGCGCAAACCCCTAACCTTACCCGTGTTGATTTGGTTGAATGGCTTATCCGCGAAGCGCTGCGCAAACAGGATTGGGAAAAAGTTAACGAATGGCTTACCCGGCTGCCCGAGGACGCCCGGCAAACGGATCGTTGGCGCTATTGGCAGGCCCGCACCATGGAAGAGTTGAATATTAAAGAATTCAACAGCCAAACGCCCATGTCGATTTACGCCAGCATTGCTGCACAGCGCAGCTTTTATGGCTTCCTCGCCGCCGATAAAACCGGTATCGATTATCACCTGCTGGATCGCCCTGTCACCTTCACTCAAGCGCAACTGGAAAAACTGGAGCATACTCCGGGCATCGCCAGAGCCCGCGAGTTCTACTTACTCAATCAAGTGGATGCAGCCAGTAGAGAGTGGTACTACACAGTGCGCAGATTAGACCCAGCAGAGATCCCCTTAGCAGGTAAACTGGCTGAAAGCTGGGGCTGGTATCGCCAGGGTATTCAAGCCATGGTTGATGGCAATTATTGGGACGACTTAACCGTACGCTTCCCTATTGCCTACCGCGAGCACGTCAATCGCATGGCTCAAAAAACCTCGGTAAACCCCATGTTTATTTTTGCTGTAGCACGGCAGGAAAGCGCCTTTATGCACACCGCAAAATCGCCTGCGGGCGCCATGGGGCTCATGCAGCTACTGCCTTCAACCGCGCAGCAAACTGCGAAGAAAAACGGCCTGAGCTTTAGCAAAAATGACCTGCTGACACCGGAGAAAAACATCACGCTGGGCAGTCACTATTTGAATCACCTGCTGGATGTATTTGATGGCAATCGTATTTTGGTCGCCGCCGCCTATAATGCCGGGCCATCCCGTGTAAAACAGTGGTTAAACAAAGGAAAAGATGCGCAGTTACCCTATGATGTATGGATAGAGACAATACCCTTTAAAGAGACTCGCGGTTATGTGCAAAACGTGCTCTCTTTCTCAGTGATCTATGCCTACCGGCTGGGACAAAAACAGCGCTTTATTACACCGCAAGAAGCTGTACAACAGCTGTAAAAAATGGGGGCCTTAGCCCCCATTTTTTTAAGTTCAATTAGTCCCGCCCCAAAAATTGACGCAATCGCTGCTGCACCACTCTGGCCAAATCATCCGGCTGAAACTTGGATAAAAACTCATTGCAGCCGACTTTTTCCACCATAGCCTTATTGAAGCTTCCGCTGAGTGATGTGTGTAATACCACAAAGAGATCTTTTAAATTAGGGTCCTGGCGAATTTCCGCAGTGAGTCTATAGCCATCCATTTCCGGCATTTCTGCATCGGTAATAAGCATTAATATCTGCTCTGTCACTTTAAGACCTTGTTGGGCCCACTCCTTCAACTTATTCAATGCCTGCAGCCCGTCTTGCACAGCAATAACCTCTACGCCGAGATTCGCCATAGTCTCCTGCACCTGCTTTACCGCTGTAGGCGAATCTTCTGCGAGGAGAATTTTTAACTTGCGCTTAGCAGCCTCCTCCGCGAGATCAAGGCTTAAGACCTCATCGGAAACCCGAGTGTTGTAGGGAATTATGTCGGCCAGTACGCGCTCCACATCCAGCACTTCTACCAACTGGTCTTCCACCTTGGTAATAGCGGTTAAAAAATGCCCCCTACCGGTTCCCTTGGGCGGTGGCATTATCACCTCCCAATTGAGGTTTACAATGCGATCCACAGGACCGATTAAAAAGGCTTGGACAGAGCGGTTGTATTCGGCAACGATTAAATTCGCACTGGTTAGATCCGAGATCCCTCTAGCCCCTATAGCCGCAGCCAAATCTATTACCGGCACGGTTTGCCCGCGCAGGTGCGCCACGCCACGAATATGTGGGTGACTGTGAGGTACCTGCCGCAAAACCGGCAGTTTAACTACCTCTTGCACCTTGAATACATTGATCGCGAAAAGCTGCCTGCCGCCAAGGCGAAAGAGTAATAGTTCCAGTCTGTTTTCGCCCACCAAGCGTGTGCGCTGGTCAATAGAGTTTAATAGTTTTGACATAGAGCTACCGTGACGGGCTGTTTTTCAGCCAAATTAAAAACTTAAATATCATTATAGGGCGCAAAATTAGGATTTCTGCTATATACAAAAGCTGGCCAAGCCAAGAGATAACATTATTTTGCCAATTAGGTGGTGATAAGCACCGCCAAGATCACTACACTTACCCGATGGGGCTTAACCTCACTATCTTTTTTGGAGCAACAATTGGTCAGCAGAGGGCGTAAATTGGTTAACACTTGGCAAAATATCGGGCAAATGCCAAGCCAGATATGGCTGGCCATAAATTCAACTCATAATTAATTTAAAAAAGTACTGAATTTTTTATGAGTAGTATACCCCTGCTTGCCCGCCAACCGATTTTTAATCACAAAATAAAAGTGGTTGGATATGAGCTACTTTGCCGAAATAAAGATTTGGTATTTGACAATAAACGCGATGCCGATGCCGCAAGCTCCCAGGTATTGCTAAACAGTTTTACTGAATTGAATATTGAAGAGGTTGTCGGCAGCGGCCTGGCTTTCGTTAATTTTACCCGCACCCTTATCGACAACCACCCGCCCTTTGATCGCCAGCGCCTGGTTATAGAAGTACTTGAAGGCCAACAAATTGATACGGCAATGCTCTACTCGCTCAAGAACTTGCGCGAACAGGGCTATACCATTGCCTTGGATGACTTTGTTCTTAACGAGCAAACCGAGCGGTTGATCCCCTACGCCGACATTATTAAGCTGGATGTGCTGGCACTTTCCCGCGAAGAACTGCAAGCTCATATTGAGTACATCAAACCGCTTGGTATTCAATTACTCGCCGAAAAAATTGAAACCTATGAGATGTTCGAAGCCTGTAAAGATATGGGCTTTGATTTGTTTCAGGGGTACTTCCTTGCCAAGCCTCAGATTTTAACTGGCAAAAAAATTGCCGAAAATAAGCAATCAGCACTAATGCTCTTATCGGCTCTGCAAAATCCCGATGTGCCACTCGACAAAATCGAGCGCATGATCGCGAGCGATACCATACTCAGCTTTAAATTGTTGCGCCTGGTCAACTCTGCAGCCTTTGGGCTCAATCGCGAAATCGAATCCTTACGCCAGGCAATAATATTGCTGGGCTTAAACAAGTTGCGCAATTGGGTCAATTTACTGGTGCTTTCAAACCTGGGCGGCAAACCCCATGAATTAAGTGTGGCGGCGCTTGCCAGAGCAAGAATGTGCGAGCAGTTGGCCAATCACCTTCCCTCTCATAAGCGCACGGATTCATTTTTTACGGCAGGCCTATTCTCTATTCTGGATGCATTTTTAGATACGCCCATGGCCAAATTGCTGGAGACCCTCTCCCTTAGCAAGCCGATAACTTCAGCAATTCTTAATTTTGATGGCGACGAAGGGAAAATCCTGCACACTGTGCAGGCTTACGAAAAGGGAGCATGGAGCGAAATAGATTGGCGCTTCCTCGATAGCCAGGAAATTTCACCTGAGCTGCTATCGACGATTTATGTGGAAGCCATCAAATGGGTTACCGACACTATGGCTGGCCTCGGAGTTGAAGGCTAAGCGGTTTCACTTAGCCTTTTACGCAAATACTCACGGGCCTGCTGTCGATCAAAGGGCCAGCCAAGATCCTCTCCTGCCAATGCAAACGTTTGTTCTTCCGCAGGCAACAGCAACACGGGTATGCGCACACCATAGGCCTCAACCAGTGCATCGTCGTCAGCAATATCCCGCTCGGTTAAATGTAAATTGAATTCATCCAATAGCGGATAGACAACCTCTTTCGCCAGTTCGCATAAATGACAACCGGCTGTCGAGTAAAGCAAAACATTGCGCACGGGATCTTCCTGGCCTCTATTAAATTTCAATGAACAATATGACTAACGCCCCCGACTGCAGGCTAAGCCTGCAGTAGTTGCAGATCGTAAATACGCGCGTGTAAAAATGCCTGGAAGCCAGTTTTTGCTTGAGTTTCCGCAGGTTTTGGCTCCGTGGATATACTGCTAGCAAGCTCCTCACTTGAGTCTGCCGGATCTACACCTGAAGCAATATCCTCCAGCAACTGACCTGAATCACTAAACAAACTCGCCTTAGCCAAGGAATCCAGGAGTGACGCCATAAACTCACCAAGTGCGTCTATTCCAGGCAATTGCGCTAACGCAGATTGAATATCTAGAGTACGGGAATCTGGTGTAACTGCTGGTACAGCCGCTTCAGTGGTCGGTGTACTTTGCACAACCTGAGCATCCACCTGCACTAAACGAAGTGCATAACCGGCGATTTGGCTATCATCGAAACCGAGGGAAGTCGCGCTCGCCCAAGCTTGTTCAAGATCGCCCGCGTAGAACTGATCAGCCAAATCATTTACCTTGCCCAGCAAGTCGTTTATGGCCGCCAACTCCTCATCGTTCAGGTCGCCTTTAACACTGAAAGATAGGGCATTGCTACTACTGGCACTAAGCGCAAAACCGTTAGCATCACTGGCCACACCCAGGCTCTGAAACGCTGATGCATTAATTTGAACCCTATCACCCTCCTGGGTTTTCAGGACAAAACTGAAATCTCTCGCGCTTGCTTGTCCCAACTGATTAAAACCGCTCAATTGAGTCGCCAACTTATTAACAACCGCGGGCTCTGTCGCTGCAACACTTGAGGCAGACTCGTCACTGGTCGCTTCAGCCGGCGCTTTAGCCTCACCCAAGAACTTTTTACCCAGTTCATCTACGCCTTTAAGCACCAGATCATAGGTTTTGCCTATATCGGCAGAAACAGTGTCCGAGAGCAAATCCAGAGCTTTAAGTTTTTCTTGCGCTTCTGCGAAGCCACGTTTAAAGCCAGATAGCCCAGCTTCCAAACGTGAGGACAACTCCTCTTGGGTAGCACCTTCCGCCTGATCGGCTTTTAAGCGACGCTCAATAAACCCCAGGATGTTGTTAGCCACCTTTTCCGCCGTTAGAGGTTCAACTGCCTGATATTGATCGGTTGCCGAGAGCTTATTGCTGCGGATATGTTCGTAGGCCTTGGCCAGGGTGTCATTAACCACTTGAAGTGCCGACTGGTGCTGCTCCTCCGGGCTTTGCGCCTGGCTCACTTGCAGGCTTTGCAGGGCGCTCTGAGTCGACTGAGTGGAGAGGGCTTTATCCGACTGACTGCTAAAT
>CBIMZH010000067.1:0-9186 GCA_966248255.1 uncultured Cellvibrio sp. | reverse complement strand
TTCCAATAGGCCAGAGTATCCAGCGCGCGCAAACCGCCCAGTAAAAAGAAGAGCGCGAGGAACACCCAGTAGCGGCGCAGACCCTGGTCTTGTTGCGGGCGTAAAAAGAGCAGCACCGCCAACAGCAGTGAGAGGAAGCCGCCAATCAACAGCGAAATGTCGTTGAGGTTAAATAAGGTTAATTCAGCCATTTTTTTCGTCGGCCCAAGAACCAGGAGCCACAAGGCCATCAGCGAGCTAACCGCAAAGACCCAGGCCAGGGTGCTCCCCAAAGGCCAAAGCCGAATTGCAAGCCGATGCACAGCTTCACTCTTCCTGAGCAAAGGCTGTCGCAGCTCCCCGTCTGTTATTTTTGTCCAGCGCGGAATCCATGGTTCCACGCCTAGTGAAAGCCAAAGTACACCTCGCTGGACAACGTTGTCAATAAAAGCCGAAAAACGCACCTTAAAAGCACCTGATTAATGAAAGTTAGGAGAGGCTTGCACCAACTTTTGCACTGGCACCAGAGCGCAGAGCACCATTTCCTGGTGCACGCCTCTGGCCTTGAGCAACTGCGCTTGCGCCTGCGCCCTGGATGGGTGGAGCGCTGTAGAATTAGATGCCACAGGCGCTAGCGCCGCCAGCCCCAGTGCGGCCAGCTGATCCAGTGTTTGCGCCAATGGCTGTAGCACCTGCAAATCGGTGCGCTTGGTTAAAAGACGATTTAGCTCCGGATGATTGTCGCGCCAGGCGCGCAGAATTCGGCTAATTTCCGCAGAGCTTTCGCTATTTTTGTGCAGCAGCCACTGCTCGCTTGCCTGCGCCAGTTGCGCGCAGCGGCTGGATTCAATCGCCAGCGCATCCACCAGGCGATTGAGTGGGTCGGCGCGAGAATAGGATTCTGTCGCTGATTTTTGATGTTGGCGGTAATAGTATTGCGCCGGCTCCAGCGCCTCGGCGAAAGTCGCCAAACTCTGATACCCGCCCTTCCCCGCCAAGCGCTCCAGCGCCAGGCGCTGCTGGCGCAAGTCGGCCAGGCCACTGCTCTGCCGCGCCCATGTCATCGTTGTCTCAATGCGCGACCATAAACGGCTTTGGTCCTGCACTTCAGCGGGCGACCAAAGCCGCTCGGCAACAACAAATGCGCGCGGCCAGAGGCGCGAATCTATCGACTGCTCATCAACTATCTCGCTCCAGAGCGCCGCCTCGCCACCTTTAACCAGCGCTTGCTGGCCGGGGGTGATTGCTGGCACGGCTATGCCAGCCAGGGGAAATTCGCCGCCCATCGCCCTGGCAGCGACCAGCTCGGCCGTTAAGGGATAGGCGGTATTGCCAATCATCAACTCGTCTTGTAAACCCTTGCTGGCGGCATTCAACTTAAATTGCACCGGCCCCATCCAGGTATCCAGGCTGAGCAACCATTGATTTCCGCCGGACAATTGCAGTTGCAGGGGGCGGCGCGACTTATCTTTAAAATCGACAAAGGCGCGCAACGGGTCACCCACGGGCGAAAAAATTACACTGAGTTGACCGGTAACTGGCGCGCCGCGCTGGCGCGCCATGCTAAAGCGCCAGCTCTGCCAGTCCTGGTCGGCGGCGGGCAATGGGGTTTTATACACCGCCGGGGGAATTGGGTCCTGGCGATAGTGATAGGCCGCGCTTTGCGCTTGATCGAGATAATAGCCAGTGGACAGCAGCGCATTAAAACCCTGGCTCACCGCTGCACTCACACCATCCGGCCCGCGCCAGGATTGCACGATAATATCGCGCGGCAAATCCGGGTGCTGAATTTCATCCCAGCCAATCATTTTGCGTTTGTGCTTTTTTAACAGCTGGTACAGCTGCTGATTAAAATAGGCCTGAAGATCATGGGCATCGCTTAACTGATGCGCAGTCATAAACGCCTGAATAGCGGCGTTGGTTTGCCATTGCTGTGGATCAACTTCATCGCCGCCTATGTGCACATAGTCAAATGGAAATATGTCCGCCAGCTCAGCAAAAATTTTATCGGCAAATTCATAGACTGCCGGGTTGCTTGGGTCCAGCGTTGGTAGGTGCACACCCCAGGCGTAATTCATTTGATAGGGCCCAGGTGCGGACATTAACTCTGGATAAGCAACCGCTATGGCGCTGGCGTGACCGGGCATATCTATCTCCGGCAACACCTGTATGCCGCGCGCGCGGGCATAGGCCACCAACTCGCGCATTTGCGCCTGGGTGTAATAGTCGCCATCGGCGGCGAGCTGCTGCAGTTTTGGATAGGCTCTGGATTCGAAGCGCCAACCCTGGTCATCGCTCAGGTGCCAGTGAAATACATTGAGTTTGGCCGCGGCCATAACATCCAATTGGCGCTTGATAGTCTCCAATGAAAAAAAATGGCGCGAACAATCCAGCAGCAGCCCGCGCCAGGCAAAGCGCGGCGCATCGTTAATGACCAGTTGCGGCAATTCGATTTTTTGTTTTCGCGTTGTGCCTGCAAGTTGCAGCAGCGTTTCCAGCGCGCGCAAGACGCCAACATTCTGCGGCGCATTAATTTGAATCTGCTCGCCGACTATGGCCAGCTGATAGGTTTCATCCCAATCGCTTAGCGAATTGCTCAGCACATGCTTGGAGTTCACCTGAATTTTTAACCTGGGCAGGCGCGCGTGATTGCGCGCTATACGCAGCGTCCGTCCGCTTTGTTTTGCCAAACGCTGCTCAAAACGGCTCAGCGCCGCCTCCACCAGAGCATCGCCACCCTGATAATCCAGATACAAAACTTCATCCAACACCAACCGCCCATCACCGGCAATCACTTGCTGGGGATAAGGCATAAGCGGCAGCGTCTGAGCCTGATTTTGACCCTGGCTATAGAGCGGCCAGAGTAAGGCAGCCACCAGCGCCAATTGTTGGATAAAATTGTGCATCTTCATTTACGGCTTTTTATAGGCCACACAATCAATTTCCACCTTGCAGTCCACCACCATGCTGGAGACTACACAGGCGCGCGCTGGCGGGTTAGCGCCAAAATATTCCATAAACACCCGGTTAAACGACAGAAAGTCGCGCGGGTCGTCCAGCCAGACACCGCAGCGCACTACATGCTCTGGCCCGTAACCCGCCTCAGCCAAAATCGCCAGCAGATTTTTTATCGCCTGATGTGATTGCGTAACAATTCCACCTTCGATAACTTCACCCGCGATGCCATGGTTGTAAACCATGGGCACCTGGCCAGACACAAACAGCCAGCCATCGGCGCCAGCCGCGCGGGCAAATGGTAAATGCTGGCCACCTGTACCCTTGCCGCCTTCCACACCTATACGTTGAATATCACTCATTGCCGACCTCGTTGCTATTTCGCTAATTCCGATCTCGTCGGAAAGGAGCAGGTTTTATTTCAGACCGTCAAAAAGAGGGTCCTTTTTGACGGGCCTACAGGGAAGTATTTACGGCGTGTCTGAAATAAAATCTGGTCATTTCCAACACAAATATTTAATTCGCTAAATAAATGTCGCACGCAGATCCCCACTGCGCGCTAAAAATTTCCCCGCGCGCCCGCCCTGCAACTGGCCTTGCGCATAACTTAATTGACCATTAACCCAAACTGCGGCTATGCCCTCGGCCAATTGCTGCGGCTGGGTAAAACTTGCGGTGTCTTTTATGCGCGCCGGATCAAACAACACCAGGTCCGCCGCCCTGCCCACTTGCAACAGGCCGCGATCACTTAAACCAAAACGCGCAGCGGAAAGCCCGGTCATTTTGCGAATGGCTTCGCTCAGGCTAAACAGTTGTAAATCCCGCGCGTAATGGCCAAGTACCCGCGGAAAAGCGCCCCACAAACGCGGATGAGGTAAGGGGTCAACCGGCAGGCCATCAGAGCCAATCATGGTGCGCGGGTTGGCGAGAATTTGCTGCACATCGGCTTCGCTCATACCGTGATACACAGCGCCCGCCGGCTGCAATTTTTTGGCGGCGTCCAGCAGCGAGCAATGCCACTCAGCGGCGATTTCCGCCAGTGTCTTACCGCTCATCTCCGGGTGCGGCTGGCTCCAGGTAATGCCAATAGCAAAGTCTTCGGTTACCTGGGCTAAATCCAAGGTGGAGGAACTGGCCGCATAGGGATAGCAGTCGCAACCAATGGGATGATCCTGACCGGCAAGGTCCAGCGATTTAAGCACTTCGCCAGCGCGACCCCAGTTGCCCGCACCGGCACACTTTAAATGGCTGACAATTATTGGCGCGCTGGCGCCCTTGCCTATGGCATAGGCTTCGTCCAGCGCCTGCAAAATACCGTCGAACTCGGTGCGCAAATGCGTGGTGTACACACCGCCAAATTCGTTGAGCACCTGCGCCAATTGCGCCACTTCCTGAGTATCACTGGCACTGGCGCTGGCGTAGGCAAGGCCAGAGGAAAGCCCCAGTGCGCCGGCTGCCAGGGCCTCGCGCAACTGGCGCTGCATGGCGGCAATTTCGCTTGCGGTGGCACGGCGCTGCAAATGGTCCAGCTGATTATTGCGCAGCGAGGTATGGCCCACCAAAGCCGCCACATTCACCCGCGGTTGCGCCGCGTCTACCGCCGCGACATAGGCGGCAAAATTTGGGTAGGCAAATTCTTCTGGCGCGCCCAACAGGTTCATGGGGTCGGGCAGAATTTTATTTCTTAACACGACCGGGCTGGCACTTATGCCGCAGTTGCCCACCACCACTGTGGTAATTCCCTGGGAAATTTTCGCCAGCATCTCCGGCGCTTTTATCACCTGCAGATCATCGTGGGTGTGCACATCGATAAACCCTGGCGCCAACACCAGATTAGTCGCATCGACAACTTCATTCGCACTGGCAGAAGATAAATCGCCCATGGCAGCAATTGCGCCAGCCGTTACCGCCAGATCGCCGCGCACCAGGGGCGCGCCTGTACCCTCGGCGAGTTGGGCGCTGCGAATGATTAAATCAAAGTGCATGAAAGCGTCCTTTTAATTGGCCGATTAATCGCCTGCTAGTCATCCGTTAATCACCTGCTAGTCGCCAAGTGGCAAACGATTGTCGCCACCGCGATATTCATCCAGGGCAAACTTCACCCGGCGCAGCAGTTCCTGGCTGTCACTTTTGCGCAACAGCGCCAATTCAGTAGCTAGCACATCCACCGCCAGTAACATGCCGTAGCGCGAGGCCGAGGGTTTGTAAATAAAATCTGTCTCCTGGGTGACTACCGGCAACAGAATTTGCGCCTTGTGTGCCAGCGGAGATTCGGGCGCAGTCAGCGCAATAATGCGCGCACCGTATTCGCGGGCGATATCGGCAGCGGCGAGAATTTCCGGCGTGACGCCAGTAACCGAGAGCAGCACCAGCACATCTTTTTCGGTAAGGGTGGCGGCAAGCATGCGCAAAAAAACCGGGTCGTGGTAGGCGGTCACCGCCAAGCCCAGGCGCGCCAGACGAAATTGGGTTTCGTCGGCAAGCATGGTGGAGGCACCGCCCATGCCGCCGATATAAATCAGCCGTGCACTGTTAAGCATGTGCGCGGCACTGCGAAAATCCTGCTCGTTAAATCGGCCCAGGTTTTCGCGCAGGCTGGCCTCGGCCTCGGCGCAAATTTGCGTGTAAAAGGCACTCTCTTCCGGTGCTGGCGCCTCCGCCAAAAAGCGATTGCCCACAGCGCTGGCCTGCGCCAGTTTTAATTTGAGGTCGCGAATATCTTCGCAGCCAACCGATTTGGCAAAACGCGAAATGGTGGCGATGCTCACCTGGGCGCGCTCCGCCAGCTGGTCGATAGTCGCGGCGGCAGCAAAGGCGATATCCGCGAGTATGGCCTCGGCCACTTTATTTTCACCGGCGGAGAGCTGCTCGCGCTGGCTGCGAATATGAAAGACTATGTCGACATTGCTGGTCATAAATTCATTACTCAAATCATTGCTTACAAAAGCTGCGCTATCAGCAGGGTGAAAGCCAAAGCCACGCAGGCAATCAGGGTTTCTAACAGCGTCCAGGTTTTTAAGGTCTGGCTTACGCTTAAATTGAAATACTCTTTGATCAACCAAAAACCGCCGTCATTCACGTGGGACAAAATCAGCGAGCCGGCGCCTGTGGCGATTACCAATAGTTCCGGGTGGGGATAGCCAGCGGCCAGGGCAATGGGTGCGACTATGCCTGCCGCCGTGCTCATGGCCACTGTGGCTGAACCTGTCGCCACGCGCAGCAGCGCCGCCACCAACCAGCCCATTAACAGCGGCGAAAGTGCCCAGCCGCTGGTGAGGTTGACAATTTCTTTGGCAATACCCGCCTCCACCAAAATACGGTTGAGGCCGCCGCCAGCGCCCACCAGTAAGGTGATACCCGCAGTAGGTGCCAGGCAATCCTGACTGAAGCGCAAAATCGCATCGCGATTAAAACCCCGCGCCAAACCCAGGGTGTAAAAACTCACCAGGGTGGCAATTAGGAGTGCGACTACCGAGTTGCCAATAAAGGCAATGAAATTATTTAACTGGCTTCCGGGCGCAGCAATTTGATTGGCCCAGCCGCCCAACAGCATAAGTACCACCGGCAATAAAATGGTGGCCAGGGTGATAGCAAAACCCGGTAGCTCGCGCTGCGCTTGGCTTTGAATAAATTGCGCTGCCAGAGGATTGTGCGCGGGCAACTGCACGCGCGGCGCAACCCACTTGGCAAACACTGGGCCGGCAATAATCGCGGTGGGAATACCCACTAAAAGCGCGAAGAAAATTGTGCGGCCGACATTGGCCTGGTATTCACCTAATGCAATCATGGCCGCCGGGTGCGGCGGCACCAGACCGTGCACTACCGATAGCCCCGCCACCATCGGCAAGCCCACCAGCAACAGCGAGGTGCCGGTGCGCCGCGCGACGTTAAAAGCAATGGGCACCAGCAGCACAAAACCCACTTCAAAAAAAATCGGCAGGCCCACTAAAAAGGCCACAAACACCATGGCCCAGTGCACGCGTTTTTCACCAAACCAGCGAATGAGCGTGCAGGCAATTTGTTCGGCGCCACCGGACTCGGCCATCATTTTGCCGAGCATGGTGCCCAGCGCCACAATCAGCGCTATATGGCCCAGGGTTTTGCCCACGCCCGCTTCATAGGCAGCGACCAGATCGCGACCGGGGATACCTGCGGCCATACCCAGGCCGAGGGAGACCAGGGTGATGGTGATAAACGGATTTAATCTGTAGCGCGCAATCAACAAAATCAGCGCCGCTATGGCGATGGCGGCGTAGGCAAGTAGGCTTTCTCCCTGACTCAACATGCTCGCCACCTAAAAGAAAGTTTCTACCGCGTCGATCACCTGATAGTGATCGTCGACAATCAGCAGCTGCCGCCATTTGTCGAAGGTAAGACAGGGGTGGGAAATATCCAGCGCGAGCATATCGCCGACCATCAGGTCAGCATTGGCGGGTACCTGCATATAGGCGTGCTGATCCATCATCTTGGTCAACTGCCAAGTGCCAGGCGCTGGCTGGGGATTGGTTTCACTTCCGGGGCGAAAATGCAGTGCGGGTACCGGCAGGCCAGCGTCAAAAGCGGCGTCGCGTTTGCCCAGGCCGAGAATTGCCAGCTCTGGCTCTGGCCGCGATTGCACATAGGCCCAAAGTTGCAGCGCGGGCAGCAGGCCGGATTGCATCTGCTGGGCCACGCTGTTGTTGGCCTCAATGCGCTCGGCAGAGGCTTTGTAAATGCCCACATCGTGGGTGAGATAACAGCCGGGGCGCAGCACTATATCCACCGGCATCTGCCATTGCAGTGGCGACCACTCCTCGGCCACCAGGTCATACCAGGCGGAGCCTGCGCCAGTCAGCAGGGCGCGCTCACTGGCAATCAACCCCTGGTCTATCAGCTGCTGCAAACACTGGGCGGCGCGCTGCAAAAAGGCGCGAATACTCGCCTCCTCTTTAAGCACACCTTCGTACACTTCCAGGCCACTCAGTTGCAGCGATTGCGGCCAGCGGGCGACTTCGGCAAGCAGCGCATCCAGCTGCTGCTGATTGCGCACACCGGTGCGGCCAGCGCTCACCCCCAGCTCAACCAACACCGGCAGGCGCAAATTCTGGCAGGCAAAAAACTCGCCCAGTTGCGCGGCATTTACCGCGGAATCCAGCAGCACAAAAATTTGAAAGTCGGGGTCGCGCAGCAGCCGCGCGATTATCGCCATATTGGCGCGGCCCACTAATTGATTGGCAAGAATTACCCGGCGCACGCCAAAGTTATAGGCGGCCTGCACCTGGGGCGCAGTGGCCAGGGTTATACCCCAGGCACCCGCCTCCAACTGGCGCTGAAACAGGCCGGGACTCATGGTGGTTTTACCGTGGGGCGCCAGTTTTAAGCCATAGGCCTGAATAAAGCGATTCATCCAGGCCAGATTGTGCACCAGACGCGACTCGCTGAGCACTGCCAGCGGCAGGCTCACGTCTTCGCGCAGCAGATTCCAGCCCAGGCCAGCCAGCTCGCCCAGGCGCGGCTCAGCACCCAGATCGCCCAGGCCCTTGCCCTGAGGGTCCAGCGGGCGCTGGTTCAATCGCTGCCTGGTTGCGCTAGTTGGCGATACTTGGCCCACAGTAACTCCTTGCTGATAAAGGTAATTTTTAAAAATTATTTTCATCGCTACCCGATAAACGGCAGCAAATAGCTCAATATTGCGCCATATTCGGTAATTATTTTCATAAAATTAAGATTAAAATTGATAATTATGTAAACTTCTTACAAACATGAAAGTAATTTACATAATCCCCAGGTAAATATTGGACGAGCCTGATACCAGGGATTGAGTCGGTGGCGGGAGTGAAGTAGATGCGACCCGATAAAAATGAGAGTAATTCTTATCTGAAATCTATTCCTTTTCGAGGTTATGCTCAAAATTTCTATACTTTTTTAATAGCGGCGCGCTCCGGCCGTTGATGGCAATGCCCTGAAAAGCGCTAGCGGCAGAGCACTCTGATCATTCAAGCCAGTAATGCCATAACGATAAGCTAGCGCTACCGTAACTTTACTCCGTGACCATTTGCCCACCTTGCCAACTTATGGCAAGTTGTCCTTTCTTGAAATGTAGAGTTGCAGCAAACCTGGACATTAACCGACACCAGTAAATGAGGGGTGTTTTTCGCTGTGGCCACAAACAACGTTTAGAGCCGCAAAAAAACTGCATTTATGTAAAAGACTCTTGCTCTAATGTAAATTAAAAAGCACTAAGGCTGGCCAAAGTTAGAGGGAAAATAGATG
>CBIMZH010000066.1:0-9202 GCA_966248255.1 uncultured Cellvibrio sp. | reverse complement strand
GGCAAAGGGAAGGAAGCAAAACATCACTGCCAACCAAAACACCATGCTAATTTGCGGCTTGAGGTTTAACCCCCCCGGCCCACCCGCATTATCAAATACAAAACGAATAACGGATTTTTGCCCCAATTGAAGGTAGGGCGAAAAATCAAATGTGAACCCCCTGCCATAATCATGCAAACGCTCCGGGCTTACCGAAGACAAATCCAGGGGGACTTCATTGACGCTGATAGCGCGCAGATTATCATCGGGAATAATTTGCCAAACTCTGGGCGTAAATAGATTTACATCCAAATTTAGATTAACCACATTACCGTAGCTGCGCCCATTAAAGCTCCAGGGCAATTCGATTGGCAGAGGCTTTCCGCCCTGAATAGATCCCGACACATCCAGCTTTGATGGATAAAAAAAATGAAATAACAGGGAGATTAAGAGGAAGGAAAAAATAGCCGCACCCAGGGTGCGGCTGAAGGAAAATTTACGCATTGCTTTGCTTCGTTTCGTGATATTCCTGCTCGGTATTAATGGACCAGAGCACCGAGCGCTCCTTATTGGGATCGATAATACATTTAACCGCTTCCATGGCCGTCAACATGGAGTGATCCTGATTGTTGTATCTGTGCTGACCATTGCGCCCGATACAATAAAGGTTGGAGATTGTATCCAGGAAAGCTTTAAGCGTATCGAATTCGTTATAGGTGCCAAAATAGGCCGGATAAGCTTTTTCAATGCGGATACGACAGGTATCAACTATATCTTCCGGGTCAACTATGTCGATCTTAATTAATTCATCGACGGCCAGCTTGATGAACTCTTCGTCAGACATTTTCCAAATCTCGTCTTCGTCAGAGCACATGTACTCTAAGCCAACCCAGACCTGACTCTGATCTTTAACCATATAGGGCGACCAGTTATTAAATATCTGCAAACGGCAGAGCTTTACATCGCGCTCCTGAATATAAATCCAGGTATCAGGCACTATATTGCCAACCGTGGGAATATCTGTTTCGTTGTTAATTTTGAGCTTTTTAGTTAACACGCCCACAGTCATAAAGTCGCGGTAAGGCAAGTCTTTAGCGATGCGCTGAGGTTCACTGGGCACAGGGCCAGTCATACTGGCAATTAAATCCTTAATTGGCATAGTTGACAGAAAGTAATCACCATCAAAGCGGTGCTCTTCCCCATTACAACTCGTAGTAACACCCACAATGCGCTCGCCATCAAAGTGAACCTGAACCACTTTGTGGTTCATATGTATCTCACCGCCCATCGCTTTGATGTCGTCAGCCACACATTCCCAAAGCTGGCCAGGGCCCAACTTAGGGTAAAAAAACTGTTCAATAAGCGAGGTTTCAGTGTTTTTTTGACGCAGATCAGACTGATCGCCCTTACCCTGAAACACCTTTTTTATTGCAGAAAACACCGCCTTGGACAGGGACAAGCCTTTAATGCGCTGAGCGCCCCAGGCTGCAGAGATTTTTTTGGGGTGAACCCCCCAAACCTTTTCGGTGTAATCCTCAAAAAACATACGGTACAGCGGCACGCCAAAACGGTTTACCAAAAAGTCTTCCAAACTGTCTTCGTTGGGGCGCTTTTTGATTTGCGAAAAAACATAGCCAAAACCTGCGTGAATGGTACGAAAAATCCCCAGATTCATCACAGTACCTAAACGCATGGAGATGGGATAATCAAAAAAGCGGCGCAGATAGAAAATGCGCGAGATGCGCTGGCGAATAAGCATAACCCGGTCTTCTTTTTCCGGGTCCGGGCCAGTTTTGGCCCAGGCTTTTTCACGATTCAGGCTGATATCGTCACTGGATGGCGCAGATTGCAAAGGCATACGCTGCGCCCACCAATCCATTACCGTATCGCTTTTGGAGAAAAATCTGTGGCCGCCAATATCAATGCGGTTGCCATTGTGATTAATAGTGCAGGAGATACCGCCAATTCGGTCAGTCGCCTCCAGTACAATCGGGTGAACATCGGCATTTTGTGCGAGCATTTCAAATGCAGCCGTCAGGCCTGCTGGGCCGGCACCAATAATTATTGCTTTCTTTTTCATCTAGTATCGCCTGCTAATTATTTTTTATCGAAAGAATACAAACATACGTCTAAGGCCAAAGTTCCAAAACAAAATCACCAGGGCGATTACCGCTTTGGAAATGCGCGGATCAAAGGCCATTTGATCTACCGCGAGCCACATCAACAAGGACGTTAATAAAAGGCCAATAAAGCCAATCAGGGTAAATACGGCGATATCGCGCAGACTGCGCGCATGGGTGCCGCGCCAAACCCAAAGAACACAAAGCGCATAATTTCCGGCAACACCAACACAAAAGCCCGCCACTGTGGCCACCAAATAGTGAACCTGTAGCATTATCAGCAAATTGAAAACTGTGTAGTCCGCAACGAAAGCAAGGCCGCCCACAACGACATAGCGCATGAATTGAATCAGCAGCTGATAGAGACGGCTGGAGGGATTGAGTTCGGCTTCAAGAAACGGTTGCTGCTGTTCCAGCAAATTGTATTCTGGCTCGACGACATCTGGCGCTTGAGACATAGAGATTTCCGCCCATAAGTTATTATTAAATAGATACCACCCCCTGGAATTCAGGAGGGCATCTGCTTTACAGAAGCTTTGGTTCGAGGGAGATACTCAGGCACAAAAAAGCTGCCAAAGTTCCCGAATACAACACCAGCCATGACCGACTTGATGATCCTGTATTCGCATTCACATTGCATGAAGCAATGAAAGGCTGTGCCTTTAGAAATCCCATCGAATGTAGGTAGTGGCTACCTAAAAGACCAGAGGTTAGCGGCTCTCTCGTACCTATAACCTTTTCTGAAAGTTTTATTATCTGGACGCATTTTGCGCAAAGAACCTTATCCGAAAGCTCCAGGTGCGTCAATCATAAATCTCCCACCTAGATTTTTTTGTGAAATTTATCATTAATTCTTTGGCTTAGGCGTTGCGCGCGCTTCGAGCCTCTCGCTGAAAAACGCCCTTTTGACGCCAAATTCCCTTGCGCCAGCGCCAGAGTTTAATCAATGCCCTGGCCAGCTCATCAATAATTGCAGCAATTAGAATTCCATAGAGGCCAAAACCTAAAGGTACCGCCAATACATAGGCCAAGGGCACAGAAAAAAGCCAGATGACGGCAATACTGGACACAGAGGTAAAAGCGGCATCACCGGTACAGCGCAGCGAACTACCCACAACTATGTTGGTGGTGCGCCAAGGCTCGGCCAGAAAGCTCCAAAAAAATGCCCAAAAGCCCAGGGCAATTACTGCCGTGTCCTGGCTATAAATATTCAATACCTGCTTATTAAAGCCAAACCAAAGTAGTGCTAGCAGGCTGGTACCTATAAGTGAATAGCGCAGGGTTTGCTTAACCTGCTTATCAACCAAATCAAACTCTCCGCGCCCTACCCGCTGGGCCACTATGGCCTCATTGGCCATACTTAAGGCAATGGAAATCATCAGGCAAAACAAAAAGGTATTGTAGGCATAAACCTTAACCTTTAATGCCAGATCACTAACATCCGAAGCGATCCAGTTAAGGGCAATCATATAGCCCTGAAATGACATGGGCTCCAATATGGATGGAGCAGCAATCAACACAACAGGTGAAATCAGCCCTGCAAAACCTTTCCACCCCAGGGCAAAGGGGATATGAATTTTGAGCTTGACGTGCACCATTATCAGCACGAATAAAAAGCTGCAGGCAGCGGCAACAATACTGGCCACTGCCACGCCCACCACACCTGTTGGCGGAATCCCCATAAACCCGTATACGGCTATAGCATTACCCAAAATGTTCACCGTAAACAAAATAACATTGCCCAGGGTATTCCACTGAGGCTCACCATAGATATTGAGAATGGTTTGATAGAGCACCCGCAACCCGTTGATCGCCACCATCCAGCCAATAACGGACAAATAGGTGCAGGCGTGCAGCTCGACCTCCTCGCTCAAGGTCATGGCACTGGCCACCCAGGGGCCGCCCAGATTCACTGTCAACGCGGCAATTAAAGCCAAACCCAAAATAAAAATTGCATAGGCGGCAATAGTGGCATTGCCACGCTGATAATCGTTGGCGCCTATTCGCTGACTGGCGATACTGGCCCCGGAGAAAGCGCTGACACTTAGAAACTGGTTGGCAACAAACACTAGCGGAGTAATGGCGCCAACAGCTGCGGCGGCGCTATCGGAAATGCGGCTGAGGAAAAACATATCCACCATGGGAATGGTGTAGGTCACCGCCTGATCGACAAACATGGGGGCACTCATGCCCCATAGGCCCTTGTCGAGGACACGACTTTTAGGAAGGGATTTCATACATCTCCAGAGGGGGAGCGCCATGCCAGCCCCCTCTGTTATAGAGATTTAGGCTCAGGCTTCGCGCAATACAATCGCCGGGGGTGTTTGGATCACTGGGCGACAGGCCAGATAGCCCAAACTGCTTACCAGTATACCAGCCCCCAAGGGAGAGATTAGCCAATAGATATAGTGAGGTTGAATTGGCGTCTTGAGTACAAAGGCCTGCAACCCAAACAACAGGGACTCGCTACCTAAAATAGCAATGGCGCCAGCCAGGGCGCCCAGTATGGCAAACTCTAGTGTAATACTGCCCAGCACCAAACGGCGCGGGCTACCCAGTGCCCGCAACAAGCCAGCCTCCTGCTTTCTCGCCTCCATACTGCCCAGCACAGCCGACCAAAGTACCAGTCCGCCGGCCAATAAAGTCAAAAGCAACACCAGTAATACACCATCGCTTACCTGGGCCACTATGGTTTGAATTTGGGCAATAATGCGATCCAACTCTATCACCACCAGCGTTGGGTGCGCGCGCAATAACTCATTGAGCAGCCGCTTTTGATCGGCAGCCAGATAGACGCTAGTGATATAAGTAGGTGAAAACGCATCAAGGCTACCAGGGGCAAAAATAAAGAAGAAATTGGGGTGCATAGAGCGCCAGTCCAGGCTGCGAATACTGGCCACTTCCCCTTCCTGCTCCAAACCGCCAATGGAAAACTTGAGCCTATCGCCCAGCTTCAAACCAATTTCTGCGGCGGTTTTCTGCTCTACGGAAATACCCGGCAAGCCGCTTTGCGACTGCCAGCCATCCCACCAGTGGCCCTCGAGCAACTGGTTGTCAGCCCCCAACTGCTCCGCCCAGGTGAGATTAAGCTCCCGCCTTAGCGCATTGGACTTTTCGCGCTGACTGTCATCAACCTCTGCACCATTAATTTCTACCAAGCGCCCGCGAACCATAGGGTAAACAGGCTGCTCAGCCACGCCAGCAGCATGCAAACTCGCCAACACAGAGCCAAGCTCATCTGCAGGAATATTGACCAGAAAATGATTTGGCGCTTTGTCTGGCACCTGTGCCCGCCAATCGTTTATGAGCGAACCGCGCACCAGGGTAATACTCAGCAACAACATGACAGCGACGGCAAACACCAAAATTTGAATCAGGGTTTGACCTCGACGGCGAGCCAAACTGGCAAAGGCTAAACGCCAAAAGCCGCCAAAATTTTTCGCGCCGCGCCGCGCCCCAGCCAAAAGTACCAGCGCCAAAAAACTCGCCGCTGCCAAAACCACCAACAGGCTAACTGAAACGCTTAAGGCCAGCTGCCAGTCGCGACTGAACAGTAAAATTAGCCCTACAATTG
Organism: uncultured Cellvibrio sp.; assembly: GCA_966248255.1. Classification (GTDB taxonomy): domain Bacteria; phylum Pseudomonadota; class Gammaproteobacteria; order Pseudomonadales; family Cellvibrionaceae; genus Cellvibrio. The sequence continues at coordinate 3,529 of CBIMZH010000066.1, read as the reverse complement.
CCAGCAGCGCTATGCCCGCCTGTACAGCAAGCTGGGTATTTTTTAGCGAAAGCTCGCGCCGCAGAATCTTTAACGGTGGCACAGCGGGTAAAAACCAGAGTGAAGGCAAAGCAAAACTCATCAAACTAATTTGCCCGGCGATAAAACTCAGCGCATAGGGCTGCCAGCTACTGGCCCCCAAAGTAAAGTGATAGGTTTGCTGCACCAGCAGTGCAACCAGTTGCTGCAACCCCTCACCCAACCCCAAGCCAAAAGCTGCCGCAATCAACCCCAGCAAAAATAATTGACCGAAATAAAGCCCGCGCACTCGCCCCTTACTCAGGCCCAGACTTTTCATTAAGGCCACCTGATCCGTGTGCCGCCGCGCAAACTGTCCGGCACAAATCGCAATAGCAACCCCCGACAACAAGAGCGCAATGACCGCCGCGAGCAATAAAAACTTTTGTCCTGTCTGCAGCGTTCTGCCCAGGCGCTCCTGCGCACTTTGAATATCCAATAGCCGCTGATGCGGCCCCAGGCGCGGCTTTAAGCTATCGACAAATTGCTTTAACTCTCTGCTGTTATCCGCAGCTAACAGCCAGAGATAATCTATACGGCTGCCAGGCTGAACTACCTGAGTGGCTGGCAAGTCATCCAGGTTCATCAGCACCCGCGCGCCGAAAAGACTCAACTGGCTGGCACCATCCGGCTCGCAAATCAGCAAATGGGTCACCTTTAGCGATTTTTCGCCCAGGGCAATTTCATCGCCAAGCGAAATATTCAGTAAAGGTAAGAGACGCGAATCCACCCAGGCTTCACCTGCAGCGGGTATTTGCTGGGCAATATGAATATCGGCAGGCGCGATAGCAAAAGGCACATCACTGATTTCAAACTGGCCGCGCAGTGGATAACCGCTGGCAACTGCCTTGACCGCTGCCAATTGCATTTCATCGCCAGCGTAAACCATGGAGGAAAATTGTGCGGCGCGGGTAGTCTTTATCGCTTTAGCACGAGCCTCCGCATCCCACTCCTCTGCCTGTAATTGCGAACCGCGCACGACATAGTCTGCCCCCAGCAAGCTATTACTTTGCGCTGTGAGTGTTGACTCCAATCGCTCGGTAAATATGGCGATACCACTTAGCACTGCCACCGCCAACACCAGCGACCAGCCAAGTAGCTTTAACTCGCCGCCGCGCCAATTGCGCACCAACATTTTTGCCACCAGCATGGTCTACTCCTGCCCCGCAACCAAAGTATCAGGAGGCAAAGCATCGGAAACCAAAGCACTTGTTACCAGAGCGCCTGCGGCCAATTCGATTCGCCTGGCGCAGCGCTGCGCCAAACGCTCCTCGTGAGTTATCAGAATCAATGTCGTGCCCTGGGCGCGATTTAGTTCAAACAGCAATTCAATAATTTTCTCGCCGGTATGCGTATCCAGGTTACCGGTTGGCTCATCGGCAAACAGCACCTTGGGCTTGGAGGCAAAGGCGCGCGCAATGGCAACCCGCTGTTGCTCGCCGCCAGATAATTGTTGGGGATAATGATTTAAGCGGGCCTGCAAACCAACGCGCGTTAAAAAATCCCGAGCCTGGACTTGGGCGCTTTTCTCGCCGCGCAATTCCATGGGCAGCATCACATTCTCCAGCGCAGATAAACCCGGCAATAATTGAAATGATTGAAATATAAAACCGACCGATTGGGCGCGCACTTGTGCTCTACCCTCTTCGTCCATATCGGACAGGCACTGACCGTGAACATATACCTTGCCGCTGCTGGGCACATCCAAACCAGCCAGTATTCCCAGTAACGTTGATTTGCCTGAGCCGGAAGCACCGGTAATCGCCAAAGACTCGCCAGGCGCAACCTGCAAGCTGATGGGTTGCAATATCTCCAGGTCGCCCTCAAGTGTAATAACACGCTTGGTGATTGCGTCCGCCTTTACCATTGCCGAACTCAGCATAGCCATTTGGGTCATAGTCTTTTACTCTGTTACCACCAAAAACATTGTATGTGGGGAGTTATAGTGCGCTTTAAACTTTACTCGTTTTTACTCCTGACAATTGTCAGCAATCTGCTAGTGCCCTGGCGTGCATCTGCGCAAACTCTCAATGGCGGAATTTTAGTGCTGGGCGATAGCCTTAGCGCTGGCTATGGCATGAAACTGGAAGAGGCCTGGCCCAGCTTGCTGCAAGAACAACTACAAGCGCAACGCTTGGGAACAGTGATTAATGCCAGCGTTAGCGGAGAAACCTCCAGCGGCGGCAAAGCCAGATTGGCCGAACTGCTAAAAGCACACCAGCCGGGCATAGTTATTTTGGAGCTTGGCGGTAACGACGGCCTGCGCGGGCAGCCACTAAAATTGCTGCGCGCCAATTTGCAGGCGATGATTGAAATGAGTGAAAGCCAGGGCGCAAAGGTGCTACTGGTAGGCATGCAAATTCCGCCCAACTATGGCGCCCGCTATACCCGTGAATTTGCTAAAACCTATGCGGATTTAGCGCAAGCTAACCAACTTGCGCTAGTGCCGTTTTTACTTGAGGGTGTGGCGACCCGTCCGGAGCTTATGCAAAACGACGGGATACACGCTGCGGCCAAGGCACAGACACATTTGCTTAATAACGTTTGGCCCTATTTGCAACCACTGCTAAAAAATGAAGGTGCCACGCCTTAAGCAGGCTCCAAATAATCCACCAGCAATTGCAAATTGGTATTGCCGCGAAACTCGTTAATATCCAACTTAAACGCCGCGCGCACCTTGTTCACCTGAGGGTTTGGCCAGACTTTAGGATCGATATTAAATGCAATAGCATCCACCAGTTGCTGCCCGGCGGCATCCACCGCCAGTGTCATTTTCAGGTGTTTTTCGCCCACCAGCTTTTGCTGCAGCAGCAAAAATTCGCCATCAAAGACCGGTTCAGGAAAGTGCTGCCCCCAGGGGCCAGCCTCGCGCACCTGAGCGGCGTTGTGCAGGTTAAACTCCGGCGGCGCCAGCTCACCATCACTGACGATAACCGCTTGCAGATCCTCCTCATTCAATTGGCGTCTGACCTCTTCGTCAAAAGCGCAGGCGAAGGCAGCGAAATTCTCCCTGGATAAACTCATACCCGCAGCCATGGCATGGCCGCCAAATTTTTGCAACAACTGGGGATGGCGCGCGGCCACCGCATCCAGCGCATCGCGAATATGCAAGCCGGGAACCGAACGCGCCGAGCCTTTAATCAAGCCTTCCCCCGCATCGGCAAATACTATAGTGGGACGGTGATAGCGATCCTTGATGCGCGACGCCAAAATACCAATCACCCCTTGGTGCCAGGTTTCATCAAACAGGCAAAGCCCCCAGGGCAGCGAAGACTCATCAGCGTTTAACACCTGTTGCAGCATGGCCAGCGCTTCCTGCTGCATGCCGGTTTCAATGGCTTTGCGATCGCGATTAAGCTCATCCAATTGCGCAGCCATTTCGCGGGCCAAAGGCTGGCTGTCGCAAAGCAGACATTGAATTTCCAGCGACATATCATCCAGGCGACCGGCGGCATTTAATCGCGGCCCCAGG
>CBIMZH010000065.1:0-9209 GCA_966248255.1 uncultured Cellvibrio sp. | reverse complement strand
CTATTGCCGATGCGGCCGCGACTAATTTGCAAGAAGAAGGCGAGCGCAAAAATCGTATTCACTATTTACAGGGTATTAGCGGCTTACCTGAGGCCGAACCCAGTGCAATAAACGACTGGCTGGCGTTGGCAGATTTGCTGCTCACCAATTCGGGAACCTATCGCGCGCGGCTCACCAAAGCCGAAGGCTTCCCCGCCGGTAAAGAAAATGCCGGTTTAAAAGATAGATTCGCCCAACTCGTTGGCACACTGCGCGAAACCCAGCCAGATGCCGAGCAATTGGTTGCTGCCATTCGCGATTTGCCCCCGGCGCGCTATGACGACAGCCAATGGCAATTGCTGGAAAGCCTGACGCAAATACTGCCGCAATTAGTGGCCGAGTTAACCCTGGTGTTTAAGCAGCTGGCGGCCACCGACTACACTGCCATTACTCAAGCTGCACTTTTAGCCCTAGGCGATGAAGACGAGCCGAGCGATCTCGCGCTGCAGCTGGATTACCGCATTCGCCATATTCTGGTGGATGAATTTCAGGATACCGCCAGCCCGCAATTGCAGCTGCTGCAAAAACTTACTGCCGGTTGGCAAAACGAAGATGGCCGCACCCTGTTTATCGTCGGCGACGGCATGCAGTCCTGTTACGGCTTTCGCAATGCCAATGTGGGCTTGTTTTTGGATGCACGGCAACAGGGTATTGGCAGCGTCGGTTTGGATGCGCAGGATTTGTGCGTGAACTTCCGCTCCCAATCCGGCGTAGTGGATTGGGTCAATCAGATTTTTAAACACGCCTTCCCCGCGCAGGATGATATTTCCCGTGGCGCGGTGAGATATTCCGAAAGCACCGCCTTTAAACCGGCGCTGGATGGCGATGCGGTGCAGGTGCATATTGCTAATTACAGTGGTGAAACGAGTGACGATGACGAATCAGTCATCGGTGATCGTTTGGACGCACAAAAACGTGAGGCACAAAAAGTTGTTGAACTGGTAAAAGATGCGCAGCAGCAAAACCCTAACGGCAGTATTGCGATACTGGTGCGCACCCGCAGCCATTTGCAGTGGGTACTGCCCGCCCTCGCTGCTGCCGGGTTGAAATTCCAGGCTACCGAAATTGATCGCCTCGCCAGCCGCATGGCGATTATGGACTTGCGCTCGCTCACCCGCGCGCTACTCAACCCGCAGGATCGCATCGCCTGGTTGAGTATTTTGCGCGCGCCCTGGTGCGGCCTGAGCCTCGCCGATATGCATCAGCTGGTGCATTTCGATTTGGGCAGCCAAAGCCCGCGTTTAGCCAATGGTTTGCCACTACTCTGGACCCAGTTGCGCCAGTACACACAAATTCCTGGTTTATCTGCTTCTGCTAAAGCAGCGTTAGCGCGAATACTTCCCGTATTGGAACAAGCCTGGCAAGCCCGTGGTCGCAAACCACTGCGCCAATGGGTTGAAGGCGTCTGGCTGGCATTGGGCGGCCCCGCCTGCCTGCTAGATAAAGATGATGTGGAAAATATTCACAGCTATTTGGCGCTGTTGGATAAACACCAGGAAGCTGGCCAGATACTCGACTGGGCTGCCTTTGACCAGGCGATGGAGCAGTTGTTTGCCGCGCCCCGCGCCGATGCCGACCCGCGCCTACAGGTAATGACCATTCATAAATCCAAGGGCCTGGAATTTGATACGGTAATAATTCCCGGGCTGGATAGAGGCAAACGCTCGGACGATAAAGAACTGCTGCTCTGGCAGGAGCGCATCAGCCACAGCGGTGAGCGGCAGCTGCTGCTCGGCTCCTTTGCCCCCGTGGGCAAAGAGGACGATCAGCTGTACAAATTTATGCGCGGCGAAGCCACCAAGCAGCAATTATTTGAAGCCACGCGCCTGCTCTATGTGGGTTGCACCCGCGCCATTAAACGCCTGCACCTGCTTGCCTGTGTGCAATTTAAAGATGAAAACTTCAAGGCGCCAGCCAAGCAATCGCTGCTCGCCTGTATCTGGGCGCAAATTCAGGATCAGCTACACACAATCAATCTCGACAGCGGCGTGCAAACGACTAATTACAACAGCACTCAAGCCATCGCCCGCTTGAGCCAAGGCTGGCACTTGCCGCAGACAGATTTCGCCGCCCCACTGCACAGCTATCGCGGCCGCGAATTCTCTGCCGATGCTGCAGCAAACCCACGCAATCTGCCCGACACAGAAACCCGCCACAATCGCCTGGCGCGCCATACAGGCACACTGATTCACAGCGCTTTGGAAACTCTGGTCAAGAGCGAATTTATCGCACAGGGAAAAACCAAAGCGGAGTTTATCGTCGCGCAGCAGCCGCTGTGGCAATTGCGCTTAAAACAATGGGGCTGGGACCAACAAGAAAGCGCCCAGGCTTTGGCAAAAATTAATCAAGCGCTAGATAACACCCTCACCGATAAACACGGCCGCTGGCTGCTGGATAGCCGCCACCAGGACAGCCAATGCGAACTGACTTTAGTGCAAAGCCACAGCCAGGGGGTAAGCCAATCGATTATTGATCGCACGTTTGTTGAGGGCGACATTCGCTGGATTATTGATTACAAATCCAGCGAGCCGGAAGCAGGAGAAAGCCTTGCTGAATTTAGCGCGCGCGAAATGCAAACCTATGAACCGCAGCTAGCGCGTTATAAAGAATTGATGGCGCAGCTGGAGCCGCGCATTATTCGCACGGCGCTTTACTTTACCGCGCTGGGCCAGCTGCTGGAGTTGGAATAAATTTAATTAATCCGCGAATTTAAAATTTGTACAGTATTTTGCCAGTGGACGGCGGCTTCATAACCCAGGGGGGTTAAATAGCCACCATCGGCCTGGGTAATTAGCTGCTTGTGGTAGAGGCGCTCGGCGGCGGCAATAATGGCGGGCTCGGCATCTGAGTGCACTTTAATACCGTTTTGGTGGCTGCTCACGTCATACATACTCAGTACGCGGATTTCATCCAGCAATTGACTGCTAATTGGCATAGGGAGATTCCTTGGAATTATTGTGGACTTGAGGCTCTAGTGAGGTTATCTCACTATAGCAGCCAGATGCCCCACTCGCCGATTTTCTCTCGACACGGCACCTCTCGCTAACCCCGCGACTCAGCCACCTGCCCCGCGACAACAAGCCCCCACAAGCCAATAAGCAGACAAGCCAATAGCCAGACAACCTTAACCCCAAACTGAGCCCCAAACTGAGCAGTTTGCGACTGACAAACTCACCAAGCCCGGGCTAATTTTTACTGGAGGACGACTGGCGCTGCTGTTTTAACCGCATAAACTGCTCTCGCGCTGCCTGACGCTGCTCTGGGGTCATCTTGCGAAAGCGCTCGCGCATGTGTTTGCGCTGCTCAGGTGTCAGCGACTCCCATTGCGACCTTAGCGCCTCGCGATCAGCCTCAGGCAATTGTTGAAATGCGGCTAGCCGCTTGCGCAACTCAGCCTTTTCGTCGGGCGATAGCGTTTGGTATTTCTTAAAACGCTCGCGCAGTTCGGCTTTGCGCTCCGGGCTCAGCTGCTGCCAGCGGTTAAATTTCTTCATCAACCGCCCTTGTTGCTCAGGAGAAAGCTGGGCAAAACGCTCGGACACCCGAATAAAGGTTTCTCGCTCTTGCGCGCTCAGGCTCGGCCACTGCTCCTTTAATGCACTCAGCGTTTGCTGCTGTGTTGGGGACAACGCTTGCCAAGTATCTTCGGCAAGTGCACTGAAGGCAGCCAGCGACAGCCAGCAAGATAAAATGGCCTTAACAAACAACTTCATAGTTCTTCACCTTGATTAAAGGCATTGCCTGCACTGGCAGAGGTTACCGACGGCGATTGCTCATTTTGAGCCGGGCCACCGACTTCAGGATCGCGCGCGCTGTTAGTTTGATCTTCAACAATAACAATCAACTCAGGGTCGAGACTATTGCCCTGGTCATCGCTAAATTCCGCTAAATACTGCAAAAATTCAGCACTTGGTATTTGGTCGTCCGCCTGTGCCCCAGGAGCAAGTACCAATATGGCGATAAGCGGCCAAGGCTTAAGCACCATGCAGGTCACCACCCATGGCTTCGAGTAAATCCAAATTTTCCAGCAACTCCAGATCCTGCATAAGCGCCATTTCATCCACCTGGATCTGCTGGTGTTTAAAGACGGGGGCGATCACCACAAGCGCGAAACACGCCGCCATAGCCGCACCCAACCAGGCGCTGCGCTTAAGCAGACGATTACGCCCGGCAGCGGTTAATACCTGGCGACGGCGCTGCGCCAATTGCCTGCGCAGCGGCTGATCCAGCTGCTCCAGACTTTGGTCGAGGCTTTGACCAATGCGCTCAACCCATTGGGGCTGCGCTTTTTCTTTCGGTTTATCGCTCAAGATCTTCACCTACCTAAACGCTTAGCGCAGCGCGTAAAAATTGCAGCGCGCGGAAATAATGGGTTTTCACACTGCCCTCGCTGCAGCCCATAGCCGCCGCCGTTTGAGCTACATCCAGGCCCTCCCAGGCGCGCAGTAAAAATGCCTGGCGCTGACGAATGGGCAGGTTTTCCAGGGCGTTCAACACCAACTGAATATCGCCAGCACGCACCAGTAGTTCGGCGGGGTTTTCGCTCTGCTCATCGACAATATTCAGCAGCGGATCTACTTCGTCATCCAGCTGCAACGATGGCGCTTGCCAAAACCAACGACGCTCCCGCGCCTGTGATCTGTGCCAATCCATTAACTTGTTGTGCAATATGCGATTAAACAGCAGCGGCCAGCTGCTTGCGTCCCTGTCGCTGTAGTGCTGCACCAATTGCAACATGGCCTCTTGTACTAAATCCAATGCATCGGCAGCTTTGCGCGTGGTCAACAACGCGCTGCGATAAGCGCGCTGCTCAACACTGGCGAGGAATTGCTCCAGCGGCTCCGGCGAGCGCGACTGAAGCTTTTCCGACCATTGAATTACCTTTGCCGACATGCGCAATGAAAGCTCTTAGGGCTGATTATCTGTGCGAGTTTTTACCACAGTGACAGTACTGGTTTCACCATTGGGTTTGGTGGTTGTAATGTTTTTGCTAACTGTGCCCGCCGCTTTATCGACTGTGGCATCCACATGACGGCTGGCGGTTTTGACCTGGGCATTGGTTTTAGTCGAATCGCGCGTAAAGCCCGTGTCGGTTTTTTGCGTGACTGTCTGACCTGAATAACTGCCACCATTAAAGTTGGTACCGCTCAGGGTTTTCGTGCGAGTGCCTGTCTCTTTGTTGTATTCCACCGACTCCTGGCGTGTAGCCGTTTTACCATCTGCACGGGTACTGGTGGTGGTGCGATTAAATCCATTTTCGGTGGCTGTTTGCTCGACATGACGAGTAAAAGTACCTTGAGCTGTTTGGCGGGCTTTATCCACACTACCGGAATGATGCTTGGCAAAAGCAGAGGATGTAGCCAGAGAGCAAATCAAAGCAGTAGTGAATAGGGCGTTTTTCATGTGAAGGCTCCGTTTACAAGTGCCGTTAATGTAGGTTTTTGGGCGCGCTTGGAGGAATTAACGGAGCTATAGCTATTTGGTTGACAGGAATTTAAAAATTTAGCTAATAAAAAAGCCGCTGGGTTTCCCGAGCGGCTTTTTTGGAGTTCGCTAGCGAACGCTTTTGGCTAATTACAGGCCAATTACGTTTTCAGCTTGCGGGCCTTTTTGGCCTGATTTGATGTCGAACTCTACTTTTTGGCCTTCAGCCAGGGTTTTAAAACCTGAACCGGTGATGGCGCTGTAGTGAACAAATACGTCTTGGCCTGATTCGGCAGCGATGAAACCAAAACCTTTAGATTCGTTGAACCACTTAACGGTGCCAGTGCTTCTGGACATAGAAACCTCGATAAATATAAAAATGAATGAATTGCTGACGTGGCTATGTTACTTAGGCAAGCAATACGAGGTGCTACTGGTCCAGCACGACCCGAGGTTCGGGGGTGAGGATAACTGCTAGTACTACGATGTAACTTTACTTAAATAATGCTGCTGTGTTGCCAGCCGGCACACTATAGGCTTGTCCAATGAGCAAGTAAAGGATTGTTTTTACTTGGCCTTTGGTAGCAATACCCGTGTATAGCCCAAATTCGCCATGAAAGCCCCTCCCAGGTGATACCTGCCTTAAATAGCCCCCCGGCTTACCCCTACCCTTAACCAGCCGGGGTAAATTGCAAATTTGACTTGCGTCAAGTATTTACCCTGCCCCCCAAAGCTGTAACAATTTGCCTTATCTTCAGCCTCGGCTTCCCTGCATCGCGTCTTCGGAGTTAGGCCCCTCAGGATTAGCAGACAGGGTTCGGCTTTATGAACATGAATCAGACCATCATCAAATCCCAGGACGCTAGTTGCCCCCACGATAAGCGGGTAAGTTGCAACAACTGCCGACTCAATACAATTTGCCTCCCCCTTAGCCTGCACATTGAGGACATAGACCGCCTGAATGAAATCATCCAGCGCGGCAAGCCCATGCAAAAAGGCGAGCACCTCTATCGCGCCAATGACACTTTTGATTCTGTCTACGCGATACGCTCAGGCGCAGTTAAGGCGGTATCGCTGAGCGACAATGGCGAAGAGCAGGTCACCGGCTTTTATCTTCCCGGCGAAGTGGTCGGTCTGGATGGCTTGGCAGACAATCGCTACACCAACTCAGTGGTCGCACTGGAGACCGCCTCTGTATGTGAGATCCCCTTTAGTCGCCTGGAAGAGTTGAGCCTCAAAATCCCCAATCTGCAGCGCCATTTTTTCCAGCTGATGAGTCGTGAAATCACTCAGGACCAGCAGATTATTACCCTGCTCAGCAAAAGCAGCGCGGAAGAGCGCATAGCGTCACTACTGCTGAGTATCTCCAGCCGCAACAGCCGCCGCCAGCTCTCCGCCAACGCCTTTCGCTTGCCCATGTCACGCACGGATATAGGCAACTATCTCGGTTTAACTATCGAGACCGTCAGTCGCATTTTCACCCGCCTGCAAAAGCAGGGCATTATCGCGGTGGATAAAAAGGAAGTGGCCATCCAGGATATGGAAAAATTGCGCGCCCTGGCCAATGGCGACAGCCACTGTTAATAGCTCCAGGATTAAAAATTGAATATGACTTTTGAGCGTTTAAATCAGCTATTGGCCGCGATAGACACAGCCAATCTGCAGGACCCAAATCAGGAGCCAGTCGACGGCAAGCTGCTGGCCAAAGAATGGATTTATGGCCAGCGCATGAGCCAACAGCTCGCCAGCTTTTACCCACAAGCTTCGGATTTACTGCAAATCGCCTGTCGCGCGCAGCACATTTGCCGCTGGAAAATACCGCGCAGCGATTACCCCATGGATAAAGCCGGCTATAAAAAATGGCGTACCGAACTGGGTAAATTTCACGGTGAATACACCGGCGAGCTGATGCAAGCCCAGGGCTACACAGCGGATGACATAGAGCGAGTAAAAGACTTGCTATTAAAGCGCGGGCTAAAACGCGATGAAGAAGTACAGGTATTGGAAGACGTTGTCTGCCTGGTATTTATCGAATTTTACCTGGCAGACTTTGCCAGTAAGCACGAAGAAGACAAGCTGATCGATATCATCCGCAAAACCTGGAACAAGATGTCCACGCAAGGGCATGAGGCCGCACTTAAATTACCACTTTCAGCCGAAATGCTGGCTCTTGTAGGTAAAGCCCTGGCTTAATTGCCGGGCTTGCCACACTCAATTACTCCTTTTTAATAATTCGGTTTTTCTTAGGCTGATTAGCAATAAGATCCTTGGATCTTATTTACAAAACTTGACGCAGCTCGCAAAGTCATTTATATCACTGGTGTGTGATTCTCCTTTGATATAACTCCAATAATAGGCGAGCAACTATGAAAACCATACTTTTGACCTTCGTTCTCCTTTCGCTAGCGCAAGCGAGCCTTGCATGCGATGAAGCCTGCAAACGCGACCAGGTTGAAGCGGCAAAAAACCTTAAATTCCCCACCTACGTCAATCAAAAATACTGCCAAACCACCACCGAGGATTTCCTCCTGCGTGCGCGCAAATCTCTGCAGCAGTATCGCGACAACCAATTGTCCACCGGGCACAGGGGCGGAGCTAAAAACATCCGCAATTTCATTCTGCAGCGCCGCGACTGGTTACAGGAATGTGAATCCTATATGGAGGCCATGGACCTTGGCTTTGTCTTCCGCCAGAAAGACACCACGGACAAGATTTTTGGCTCCATGGGCGGCGTGGCCGACTCTCTGTACAAAATGATGATGCGCCCCAAAAACCCCGAGGAGTCACTGAATCTGGTGACCGCTCCGGTTGCACAAAAATTTGACGATATGTTTAAACTGATTGATCAGCACTTTTTGGAGCTGCAAAAACGCGGGCTGATTTAACCCTCAACCGAGTTGAGTCTAGCTGAGTAAAGAGCAATAAAAAACGGCGCATATTGCGCCGTTTTTTATTGCTCATCCGAAAAACTCAACCGCCCTTTTTCAGGGATAACACTGAGCGCTGAGGTTTATCGGCTCGCTCTGCAAACTGCTTTGCCAATGCTTCGCGCTCTTGCGCAGCGGCCGATTTAAGCTGCGGCTTGGGCATAACATACTCGCTAACACCGCCCTGCTTTGCCGCTTTAGCTAAAGCATCCAAACCCGAACGCAGCAAACGCGCCTGGTCAACAAAACTCATAGCATCGGGGAACTTACCGGGAAATACTTCCGAAGGGTCACGAGGATTGCCCTCAATGCGCAAGGTAAAACCGCTGGAGTGAGTTGCTGAACCGGCTGCCAGGTCGGTATTCCAATCATCAAAATTCATAAATAATCACTGTAGTGCAGAATTGGCGCATTAAACCATAAAGCATTTATGTGACAAAATAGCAAAAGGCTATAACCAGTTCCAAGAACCGGCAGCCTCTTGCAAATGCATTTGGTTTTTAGTGGGAATTGGCAGCCTTAGACTCAGGCGTCTGCCCATCAATTGAGCGGCGACGCTGCTCTTCTCGCTGTTGCTTTTTGAGCTGGGCGCGCACTTGACGCTCAGGCGGCAAGGCGCCTATGTGAGGCTCGTTGCGCTCTTTAGCAAGTTCAATTTGTTTTTGACGCTCAGCAAAGCGCTGCTTTTGCTCGACGGTTAATTGCTCGTAGCAGCGCGGGCAGCTAACGCCGCGCATATACATTGGCGAAAGCTTGTCTTCTTCGGTAATTGGATGACGGCAACCGTGGCACTGATCGTAAATGCCTTTTTCCAACTTG
>CBIMZH010000064.1:0-9288 GCA_966248255.1 uncultured Cellvibrio sp. | reverse complement strand
ACTGGCGGTGTACACAAGCCAATACACAGATTGAGTACCATCATTATGCCGAAGTGCAGTGGCGACATACCCAGGGCTTCTACCACTGGCAAAAAGATGGGAGTAAAAATCAGCACCGCAGGGGTCATATCCATAAATATGCCCACCACCAACAGAATCAGGTTGATGATCAGCAAAATGACGATTGGGTTGTCGGTTAAGGCGAGCAGACCTTCGCTAATGGTTTGCGGAATATTTTCGTAGGAGAGAATCCAGGACATAGCCGAGGAAGTGCCGATCAACAGCATAACGATTGCTGTTGTCTCTACCGATTTAACCAGGATTTGTGGCAGCTCGGAAATTTTTACCTGGCGATAAAATACTACCGCCAGTAGCAGTGAATAAATCACCGCAATAGCACTGGCCTCAGTCGCGGTGAAGTAACCACTGATAATACCGCCAATAACAATAACGATAAGCGCCAGGCTGGGTACAGCATCGAGAGTTTTCTTGATTGCATCTTTAAAGCCGATGCGCTCGCCAGTGGGATAACCTTTGGCTTTGGCGTAAAGGCCGCAGACTGCCATCAGACCCAGCATCAACAAGATACCGGGCAGATAGCCGGCGATAAACAGCGCGGCGATAGACACGCCACCAGAGGCAAGCGAGTAAACAATCAAAATATTGCTCGGCGGAATCAGCAGGCCAGTCGTCGCGGCAGTGACAGTCACAGCGCCACTAAAAGGACGGTCGTAGCCCTCCTTTTCCATTACCGGCACCATAAATCCACCGATAGCGGAAGTAGCCGCTACGGCAGAGCCAGAGATAGCACCAAACAGCGTACAGCTGATGATATTCACAAACGCCAGGCCGCCGGGAACCATGCCAAAAATTACCTTGGCAAATTCAATCAGGCGATGGGCAATACCGCCGCGGCCCATCAAAATACCGGACAGCACAAAGAAGGGAATCGCCAACAGCGCAAATGAGTTGATACCACTGGCCATACGCTGGGCGATTGTAATTACCGCCGGATAGGAATCTATGGTGAACAGCATGGTCAGCAGTGTGGCCACGCCTATACCTATAGAAATAGGTACGTTGAGCAGCAACATTACAGCGAAGCTGACCAATAAAACGATAATTGAAAGTTCCATGGCTGCCTCTTATTAATCTATGGACGCTGAGTGACCGACAACTGACGTGCGCGCACGGGAGGTGCGCATGTTGTCCAGTGCGTAAATACAAATCAGCACACCGGAAAGTGGAATAACGCTATAGACATAGCCCATTTTCCACTCCAGCGCCGCTGAGGTTTGGCCCAAATCCAGTTGCAGCACCACCAGCTCATAGCCACCAAAGACCATGACCCAGCCAGCAAATACCAGACAGATAAGTTGCACCAGCACATCGGCCACAAAACGGCCCTGATGTGAAAGTTTGCTGACGACAATATCCAACCCCAGGTGCGCGTGATTGCGAAATGCCAGGGCTGCGCCCAACAAACCAATCCACACCAGCAGAAAGCGCGCAATTTCTTCAGTCACAGAACTTGGCTGACCAATCACAAAACGCGACAGCACTTGCCAGGTTACGTCCACCACTATGGCGGCCATCAACAACATCACCACCAGCTTCAGCAGTTGATCCAATTTATTTAACAACATGGCCTCACTCCTGATCCGGTAGGTTGTGAATGTATTGCATGATTTTGTACACAGGCTCGTCTTTATAGGTGTCGTGCATTGCCTGCACTTTCTCTTCAAAGGGCGCCTTATCCGGGTAAACCACATCCACGCCAGCAGCCTTAACTGCATCCAGTGAGTGCTGGGTGTCTTCTGCCCAGAGCTTGCGTTGGTAATCCACTGATTCGTCCATCGCCTGCTGCAGCCAAGCCTGTTGCTGGCTGCTCAGCGTGCTCCACACATAGCTGCTAATCAGCATGACATCGGGCACCGAGGTGTGTTCATCCAGGGTATATTTTTTACAAACTTCAAAGTGCTTGGACAGGTAAAAGCTGGGCGGATTGTTTTCCGCTGCATCCACCACACCCTGCTGCAGTGCTGTGTAAAGTTCGCCCCAGGCAATAGGTGTTGCCGAACCGCCCAGCGCTTGAATCATACGCACCGAGGTTTGACTCTCCTGCACGCGAATTTTTAAACCGCTAAGGTCTGCCGGCTTTTCGATTGGTTTGTGGGTGCCGCAATCGCTGTAAAAGCTGCGACTGCCGGCATCGTAATAACCCATACCGCGCAGACGTTTGCTCTCGCCTTTTTCGAGCAGTTCTTTACCCACTGGGCTGCGTAGGAAAGTCCACAAGTGAGTTTCATTGCGGAACACATAGGGAATGGAGAAGATTTTCATTTCCGGCACAAAGCCTTCCATGGGGCTGGCAGAAACCTTGGTCATTGCCAGGCTGCCAATTTGCAGCAATTCAATCAGCTCGCGCTCGGAGCCCAATTGGCCACTGGGGTAAACATCAATACGCATAGTGCCATCGGATAACTGCGCCAGGCGATCACCCATAAACACCATGGCCTTGTGTACCGAGGTGGTCTGATCCAGATTATGACCCAGCTTAAGTACCTTAACCTTTTCGTGGCCGGTACATCCGCTCAGCGAAGCTAACAGGGAACTCAACAGCAGACTGGCAGCAATCCATTTACCCCAGACAGGCCGCCAGTTTTTAACATACAACATAGGCAGTTCTCGTTATTGTCTGCGCTGCATTTGCAGCCGGTTAATTAAAATTTGTAAAAAAACAGCGCCTCCAAAGGAGGCGCAAAAATACCACACAACTCAGTCAATGTTCCGCACAATAGACTCGACCATTTTTTTGGCATCGCCAAACAACATCATGGTGTTGTCTTTAAAGAACAGTTCGTTTTCCACACCGGCGTAACCAGAAGCCATAGAGCGCTTCACAAAAAGTACCGTTCGCGCTTTTTCCACCTCCAGAATCGGCATACCGAAAATGGGGCTCTGCGGATTGGACTTGGCCGCCGGGTTAGTTACATCGTTGGCGCCAATGACAAAGGCGACATCGGCGGTTTGGAATTCGTTGTTAATGTCTTCCAGTTCGAAGACTTCATCGTAGGGCACATTGGCTTCCGCCAGGAGCACATTCATATGGCCGGGCATACGCCCTGCCACCGGGTGAATGGCGTAGCTGACTTTCACCCCTGCCGCTTTTAGCTCGTCCGCCATTTCCCGCAGCGCATGCTGCGCCTGGGCAACAGCCATACCATAGCCGGGCACAATGATTACCGAACCGGCATTTTTCATGATAAAGGCAGCATCTTCCGCACTGCCCTGCTTGACTGGGCGATCTTCCGCGGTACCCGCAGCGCCACCGGCAGCAGCATCGGCGCCAAAGCCGCCGAGAATCACATTAAAGAAGGAGCGATTCATGCCTTTGCACATGATATAGGAAAGTATCGCACCGGACGAGCCGACTAGTGCACCAGTTACAATCAAGGCGTCATTGTGCAGGGTAAAGCCAATACCCGCGGCCGCCCAACCCGAGTAGGAGTTGAGCATAGAGACCACCACCGGCATATCGGCACCACCGATAGGAATAATCAGCAAAAAGCCAATCACAAACGCCAGTGCCGCCATAGACCAGAACACCCAGGGCGCCTGATTCATACAGAAGTACACAATCAAAGCAATAATCACCGCACCTATAAGGGCGTTAAGCAGATGCTGGCCGCCAAACACAATAGGCTTGCCCGACACCAAGCCTTGCAGCTTGGTAAAGGCGATTACCGAACCGGAAAAGGTGATTGCGCCAATCACCACGCCCAGGCCCATTTCGATACGGCTGGAGATAAAAATTTCACCGCTGGCCGACAAGATGCCAAAGGCAGAGGGGTTGCTAAAAGCAGCACCGGCAACCAGCACCGCCGCCAGGCCCACCAAGCTGTGAAAGGCGGCAACCAGCTGCGGCATGGCAGTCATGGCGATTTTGCGCGCGATAAAAATACCTATAACCGCACCTATGGCCAGGGCGATCAGAATCCAGCCGTAGGAAGTAACCGCCGGGCTGAGAATAGTAGTACCCACGGCGATCAGCATGCCGAGCATGCCCAGCATATTGCCGCGACGCGAAGTTTCGGGCGAGGAGAGGCCGCGCAGGGCCAGGATAAACATCACCGCCGCCACCAGATAGGCGAGCGAGGTAAAGCTCTGAGCTGTTGCGTTCATAGTCGATTATCCAGTGTGATTATTTGCTTTTATCTTTCTTTTTGTACATGGCGAGCATGCGCTGAGTCACGGTAAAGCCACCAAAAATATTGATGGAGGCCAATACCATGGCGCAAAAGCCAAGCACCTTGGAAAGGGTGACACCGGCTGGGCCGACCGCAATAAGCGCGCCCACGATAATCACACTGGAAATTGCGTTAGTCACCGCCATCAGCGGGGTATGCAGGGCTGGAGTCACACTCCAGACCACGTAGTAGCCGACAAAAATCGCCAGCACAAATATCGAAAGCTGAGAGACAAAATGCGCTTCCATTTTTTTCTCCTTTTTCTAGGCCGCGCTGGCGTTGTTGGTGGGTTTAAAGTTGGGGTGAACAATGGCGCCGCCATGCACCAGGGTAGAGGCAGCAACAATTTCATCCTGCCAATTGACCGCCAGCTGTTTGGATTCTTTGTCCATCAGTGGGGTTAAATAATTGAGCAGATTTTTCGCGTAAAGCGCGCTGGCATCGGCCGATAAACGGCTGGGGATATTAAACAGGCCGATGATGGTCACGCCCTTAACTTCAACAATTTCGCCCGGTTTGGTCAGGGTGCAGTTGCCGCCCTGCTCTGCAGCCAGATCCACAATCACCGAACCTGGGCGCATGCTGTAGACCATTTCGTCATTGATCAGCGTAGGTGCCTTGCGCCCGGGAATCAGCGCGGTACATATGGCGATATCCTGCTTTTTCAGAGTTTCCGCTACCAACTCCGCCTGACGGCGCTTGTAGTCATCGCTCATTTCTTTAGCGTAACCGCCAGCAGTTTCCGCCTGTTTGGTCTCTTCTGACTCAACCATGACAAACTTGCCACCCAGGCTTTCCACCTGTTCTTTGGAGGCGGCGCGCACATCGGTGGCACTGACGATAGCGCCCAAACGCTTGGCGGTAGCAATGGCTTGCAAACCGGCAACACCAGCACCCAATACCATCACCCGCGCTGGGGCAATGGTGCCTGCGGCGGTCATCATCATGGGCATGGCGCGATCGTAAACGTTAATGGCTTCAAGCACCGCGCGGTAACCGGCGAGATTGGATTGCGAGCTGAGCACATCCATGGATTGCGCGCGAGTAATGCGCGGGACAAATTCGAGGGCTATAGCCGTAACACCCGCATCGGCGTAAGCCTGGAGTGCTTTGGGTTCGGCGTAGGGAGCGAGCATGGCAATTAACAGACTGCCGCGTTTGAACAGTGCCAACTCATCAATCTCGCCCTCACCGGCAAGCAGCGGACGCTGCACCTTAAAGACGATATCGGCACCGGCAAGTAATTGCGCAAGGCTGGATTCAATGGCTGCACCTGCAGCCTGGTAATCGGCATCGCTGATGCGACTGGCTTCGCCGGCACCGGCTTCGACAACCACATCCAAACCCAGGGCGATAAGTTTTTTAACTGTCTCTGGCGTTGCAGCAACGCGCCTTTCATGGGCGCGCCTTTCTTTTGTTATTGCAAGTCTCATTGTCGTCTCCCCTATTGGCTAGCAGTAGAGAGCAGCTAGCTGCTGAGCAATTCATCGGCTGGTTGTTGTTGAATAAAAGTTCCCGGTAACGCCAGGCATTAACCCAGAGAACTGCCGATATTTGCTTTTTTAGTAGGTCCCCTCTGCGAGGGTTTTTATTGTTGTAGCGGCCGCGGGCTTCCAGCTGTGCGAAGCGCGACCGCTTTACTTTTTTAAAACACTTATTTTGTAAAAAGTTAAACTACGGCGCCTATTTTCCAGGGAATAAATTCGTTATCGCCATAGCCCAGCTGTTCGCTCTTGGTCTTTTTACCCGAAGCAACGGCGAGGATTTCTTCAAAAATTTCCTGGCCGTTTTGCTCCAGGCTAACTTCGCCATCCAGCACCTTGCCGCAGTTGAGATCCATGTCCTCATTCATATGGGCGTAGATCTTGGAGTTGGTCGCCAGTTTGATGCTGGGCGCCGGCTTGCAGCCAAAAGCTGAACCACGACCTGTAGTAAAGCAGAGAATTTGCGCACCCGAGGCCACCTGACCGGTTGCAGACACTGGGTCGTAACCCGGGCTATCCATAAACACAAAGCCTTTGCTGGTGATCTCTTCGCCATATTTGAAAACATCCACCAGGTTGGTTGAGCCACTTTTTGCTTGGGCTCCCAGGGATTTTTCAATAATGGTAGTAAGGCCACCGGCTTTGTTGCCAGGAGAGGGATTGTTGTTCAATTCAAAGTCGTTGCGCGCTGTGTAGTCTTTCCACCACTCGATGCGTTCCAACAGTTTTTCGGCAATAGCGGGCGATTCGGCGCGGCGGGTGAGCAGGTGCTCTGCGCCAAAAATTTCCGGGGTTTCGGACAGAATAACGGTACCGCCGTGGCGCACCAGTATATCGCCAGCAATACCCAGCGCCGGGTTGGCCGTTACGCCAGACAGAGCGTCAGAACCGCCACACTGCAGGCCAATAATCAATTCGCTGGCAGGTGCTGGCTCGCGGTGGCAATCATTGACCAGTGGCAGCATGGCGCGCAGGGTTTCAATACCCTTTTCAATGGCAATGCGAGTACCGCCAACATCCTGGATGGTAAAAGCAGTAAAGGTTTTGGAGTCCGCCAGGCCACACTCTTCCATCACCCGTTGGATTTGCATGGTTTCGCAGCCCAGACCAACCATCATCACACCGCCAAAGTTGGGGTGGCGGGCATAGCCGTTAAAGGTGCGGCGCAGAGTGTCGTAACCCTCGCCATCGGAGCGCATACCGCAACCCGAGTCGTGAGTCATGGCCACTACGCCATCGATATTGGCGTACTGGTCCAGCTCGCCAGAAAAGGTGAAGTGCTGGGCTATGGCCTTGGCCACAGTAGCGGAACAGTTAACCGTGGTGATGATGCCGACATAGTTGCGGGTGCCGTACTTGCCATTGGCGCGCTTGTAGCCCTGAAAGGTGGCGCGTCTGGCAGCGGGAACAAACTCGGTAGCTTTAGCCTCTTCACTAAAGCCATAGTCTTTTTCCCACTCACCCATCACACAGTTGTGCACGTGTACGTGCTCGCCCGCAGGAATGTCCTGGCTGGCAAAGCCTATGGTCTGGCCGTACTTGAGAATGGCTTCGCCCTGTTTGATGTCGCGCACGGCGACCTTATGCATGGCGGGGATATCGCGCTTGAGAGTGACATCTCTCTCGGCGTATAGGACACCAGCGGGGAGCGCTACCTTGCAAATACCTACGTTATCACGCTCATGCAAAACAATAATGCTGCTGCTCACACTGATCTCTCTCTGAATTCGTTGATTAAACCGACGGGATTGCTGCCGTCTTTACCCTTTAAGTTTAGTCCTTAAAAAAACAACCAAACCCTTAGTGAAAAAAAAGGCGCCACTAAGGGCGCCTAAAAATCGGCAATGGTATTCGGTCAATACCGAGATCAAATCTAAACCTGAAAAAACCGCTTAGCAACAGGCCAAAAATCAACCCAGAACCAAATGTAAACGATTACACAAAACTCGCACCAATTCTTAGCCTGTTTCACCGTCACCAATTCAGTGTAAAATTATAAAATATCTAATTATTACAAAACAAATAGGATGATTATCATTTTAAATAAATTAAAAATAATTAAAAAAAAATTTATCGAAGGTTAGATGTATACGTTTACAATTTAATTATAAAGTTTATGAAAACGTTTACATTGTCTTTTGCGACAAAAAAACACCCAAAAAGTCTTTTTTTGTAGAAAAAACGCTCACAGGCGCTTGCAATTATCAAAGGTGAGTTCCAGAATGAATTTCACCCTGATTGAGGACAGGTATCTTTTTGGTGCGCCAGCGACAAAAATGCCTTTATTAAAGGCAGGCACCCAATTCCAGCTCCTCATATAACTATTAGAGAGACTCAACCGGTGAAACAATCCAAGACTTTACCCCTGTCGCGCCGTCAGTTTTTAATGGGCAGCGCCGGCGGGCTCGCCAGCATTTCGCTGGTCAGTTTGCAAGGCTGTGTGTCCACTTCGAGCAGTGACTACCACAAGGCCTGGACTAAAGCAGAGCAGATCCGCCGCGACACACTCGCCCCTCAAATTCCCAATCGCCAGTTCGATCTGGCAGATTTTGGCGCGCTTGGCGATGGTAAAACCCTCGCCACCCAAGCCTTTGCCCAGGCCATTAGCCACTGCCATCAAGCTGGCGGCGGACGCATTATTGTTAAGGCGGGCGACTATTTAACCGGCCCTATTCATCTGCTCTCCAATGTTGAGTTGCATTTGCAAAAAGGCGCCCATGTGCGCTTCGTCACCGACCCTAAAGCCTATCTGCCTGAAGTCTTTACCCGCTGGGAAGGCATGGAGCTGATGGGCTACTCGCCCCTTATTTATGCCTATCGCCAAAAAAACATCGCTATTACCGGTGAGGGTGTGCTTGATGGCCAGGCCAATCGCACTACCTGGTGGCCCTGGAAAGGCGGCAAAAGCTGGGCAGTGGAAGGCTACCCAACGCAAGACGCCGCACGCGCGCTGCTGCAAAAAGATATGGAAGCCAATACACCTGTGGCAAAGCGCGTCTATGCCGAAGGTGCTTATTTCCGCCCACCCTTTGTTCAGCCCTATGAGTGTGAAAATGTGCTGATCGAAGGCGTCACCATTACCAATTCGCCTTTCTGGCTGGTTAACCCTGTGCTTTGTACCAACGTCACTGTGCGCGGATTGCATCTGGAAAGCCTGGGGCCCAACTCTGACGGCTGCGATCCGGAATCCTGCAAGAACGTTGTTATTGAAAACTGCTTCTTTAATACCGGCGATGACTGCATTGCGATTAAATCCGGCCGCAATCAGGACGGTCGCCGTATCAATCGTCCCTCGGAAAACATCCTGATCGCCAATTGCAAAATGCAAAACGGTCATGGCGGTGTGGTTATCGGCAGCGAAATGTCCGGCGGCGTGCGCAATGTCTTTGTCGAAGACTGCAGCATGAGCAGCCCCGAGCTGGAGCGCGGTCTGCGCATTAAAACCAACTCGGTACGCGGCGGCCTGGTAGAGAATTTTTACGTGCGTCGCGTGCAAATCGGCCACGTGCAAACCGCCATAGTTATCGACTTTGATTATGAAGAGGGCGATGCCG
>CBIMZH010000063.1:0-9331 GCA_966248255.1 uncultured Cellvibrio sp. | reverse complement strand
CCCCAGGGCCAGCGCCATGGCCCATTCGCTCGCCCAGACAACCGCAGGTTTGGCGCACCACCAGGCGCAGCGGTACACGGGTTATCAGCGGGATGGACTTGCCATCAATTTGACTAAGCAGCAGCTCCAGCGCCATTTGCGCCTGCAGCTCCAGCGGCTGGGCGACTGTGGTCAGCAGTGGGGTCTCGCCGCTGTCGGCAACAAAATTATCAAAACCGCAAATGGCAAAATCGCCCGGCACATGCAGCATCTGCTCATTGGCCACCGCCATGGCGGCCATGGCCATGGTGTCATTAGCGGCCACCAGCGCATCAAACCTCACCCCTCTGGCAAGCAGCTCCTCCATCGCGCGGCGCCCGCCCTCCAACTCAAAGTTGCCCTGCACCACCAGCGCCGGGTCAAAGGCGATATCGGCTTTTTGCAGGGCGAGCAAATAGGCGGCAAAGCGCTCCTCTTCATCAAAGTGGCCCTCGGCGCCGCGCATATAGGCGATGCGTTTATAGCCGTGGCTATAAATCAAATGGCGATACAGCTGCTCGCTGCCACTGTGGTTATCGACAATGATGGAGGCATTGTCGCGCGCGACAAAATTTAAACTGAGCAGCGGCGCCGGTTGAAACAGCGACAGCATCTGATCAATTTCGTCGGCATAGGCGCCCGCCTGTAGGGCATTGGTAATGACCAGCACGCCATCCAAAGGCACGCGGTAGGCCAGGTCAAAAACCAGGTTGAATTGGCGATTAAACAGCTGCGGGGAGTGCAGATAGCGGCCAGGAAAGTACACCAGGCGCAGGCCGTACTGCTGCGCTTTGGCAGTTAAACCGCGCACCAGATTGTGCGCCAGCTCGTCATCCAGTTGGTGAAGCAAAATACCCAGGGTCTTCAACGCACAAGCTCCCACTAGCAATTGTTATTGATTATTGGCTGAAAATTTTCGCCTAAGTATAGGCGCTGATACCGAGGGTTTCCCGCTTTCGCCCCAGGCCAACACCCCCTGCCAGGCAATTTATAAAAATGCCCAGTAGCTCCTATACTCATGGGATTGGCTGCCTGCCCGATAAACTTCACCCCAGGATTACCTATGTCACAGGAGTTAGCCGAAGAGTTTTCGCTGTTGCGGCAACAGTTTCTGGAGAGCCTGGCGCCCCACGCGCACAAGTTGGGGCAGATCTGGAGCCGGCTGCAGTGGGAGCTGTGGAACCCGGAGCAGGCGCGCGACCTGCAGCAGTTTTTACACAAGCTGAGCGCCACTGGCGCCAACTATGGCTATAGCGACATCAGCGGCAGTGCCGGCTACCTTGCCACCTATCTGCAGGAGCTGTGCGATCTGCAGCGCAGCCCCAGTCATAACGAGTGCAGCCACCTGGAGGCCAAGGTCGAGGCACTTAAACAACTGATGCAGGACGCCACCCTGGCCAACCCGCCGAAATTGCAATTTCCCACCGCCACCGCCGCCAACCAGAGCGCCCACGCCGGGCAGCTGCTGCTGGTGATAGACGGCGACCCAGGCCACGCCAGCCTGGTGGTGCACTTCCTCAAGCATGCCGGCTTTAACGCGCGCGGCTTCACCAGTATTAATGCCTGTATTCAAGCGGCAATCGATACCAACCCGGATGCCATATTGCTGGATGCCGAGCTGCATCCTGAGGGGGCGCTCGCACTGATTCACACATTGAGAGGGGTATTTACCCAGAATCCGCCCATTATTCTTATGTCCGCGCGCACCGATGTGCAGACACGGCTGCGCGCCCTGCGCGCCGGCTGTAGCGACTATCTGCTTAAGCCGCTCAACTTTGAGCAACTGCTGGAGAAACTGCTGCAAAGCCTGCGCAGCCCGGAGCGCGCCTATCGCGTGTTAATAGTCGATGACGACCTGGATATGGCCGAATTTGAAGCCGAGGTATTGCGCTATGCGGGCATGGAGGTGCTCTGCGTCGACAACCCGCTCAAAAGCCTGGAAAAAGCCAGCCAATTCCACCCAGACCTGGTCATCCTCGATCTGCACATGCCCGAGGTTAACGGCCTGGAGTTGGCCCAGCTACTGCGCCAGGACCCGGATTTTGAGCTGCTGCCGATTATCTTTATCACTGCCGATACCGACCTGGATGTGCACGAAAAAATCAAAGCCCTGGGCGTTAATGCCCTGCTGCTAAAACCCATAGAAGCGGACCAGCTAATCAAGCGGGTGGAACAGGCATTGCGCAGCACCCAGGCACTGAAAAGCCGGGTTGCGCGCATCACCCAATACAGCCAGCAGCCACATCAGGCCAATTCAGCCTATTTTTTTGCAGCGGTCGATGAAGCCATTCACGCCACGACCGAAGCGCAGCAGCAAAGCGCCATTTACTACCTGAGCCCCATGGATTATCAGCAGCTGTCCGATCAGCTGGACCGCATTGAGCTGAGTAACATCAATGAGCAGTTCTGCGCTTATCTGAGCAAGATTCTCGGTGCCGATGAGCACTGGATCAGCCTCTCGCCACTGGTGGCCTGCGTACTTAGTGGCCGCCGCCATATCAACTACCACTACCAAAGGGGCGAGCAGCTCAGCCGTCACCTGAGCCAGTTTCGCTACCGCAGCGGGCCGCGTGAAATCCCGCTGGAGTTCAACCTGGGCCTGGTCTGTCTGGAGCCTGACCTGGGCAATGCCCATCAGGCGCTGCTGGCCGCCGAGAGCGCCTTCGATTTGCAGTGCGGGCAGACGCCGCTCAGCCTGAGCGCCCAGGTGGAGCCCCCCCAAGAGGATATAGCCGAGCTGATGCATATCCCCGAATTAAATGACCAACTGGATAATGAAGCCCTGACCGGCTCACTGCTTGGGCTGCCAGGGCTGGATTTGAGCCAATTGGATATGGCGCAGGATCTTCGCCTCGCCTTCCAGCCGATTATCAGCCTGGAAGGTGAGCATATAGAGCACTTTGAAGTCCTGGTGCGGCTGCGCCTGGACAATGGTGAGTTGATTAATGCCAGCCAGTTTATTCACCAGCTGGAAAACCAGGGCAAGCGCGAAGAGCTGGACCGCTGGGTGCTGCAAGCGGCGGTTAACACCCTGGCCGAAGCGCCCAATATCCGCGAGGAGGCCACCCTGTTTATCCATCTGGCGCGGGACACTCTGAATCACAACGCGTTTTTTTCCTTCGCCGCCAATGTGCTGCACGCCTCGCGCCTGCGCGGCAGCAATCGCCTGGTATTTATGCTGGAGGAGCCCTGGGTTGCCGCCAATAACCAGCAGGCGCTCAATGTCGCCAAAGCGCTGCTGGATATAGATTGCGGCGTCTGCCTGACCCAGGCGGGTGCCACCGCCAGCTGCGAGCAGATACTGCGCCAGCTGCCCCTGCACTATATGCGCCTGACGCCCACCCTGACCCGCCTGGGGTTTGACCCCCAACCGCTTAAAGAGCTGCTGGCCGCCGCCAAAAGCGAGCAAATCCAGGTAATTGCCAGCCACATTGAAAGCTCGCGCAACCTGTCCAGCCTCTGGCTGCTGGGCGTGCGCCTGTTTGAAGGTTTTTTCATCCAGGCACCGGACGCCGGCTTCCATTTGCAAAACGATATAGTGTTCAGCAAAGAGGTGGTCGACCAGGGCCGCTTCTAGCGGCGCAGGCACCTTGGCGCATGACAGAATTTGCCAATAAACGCAATAACTTATATATTGGCTGCTTATTTTTTTACACCTAGCGGGGCAGCCGAGCAAACCTCTTGCTGTCGCCCTGGCTTCCTGTAATAAAACGAGCGTTTATCCCCCTAACCCCTCGCCTGAATGACCTGTCCCCCGACCGGCCATGGCGGGTTTGTTTTTTTGGAGAATATGATGTCCAGTCTCATGAATACCTACGGCGCAAGAACCCTGACCCTGACCAAGGGCGAGGGCAGCCGAGTATGGGACGATGCGGGCAAGTCCTATCTGGATGGCATCAGCGGTATCGCCGTATGCGGCCTGGGCTACAGTCACCCGGCAGTAACCAAGGCACTGAGCGAACAGGCCGCTACCCTGCTGCACGTCTCCAATTTGTACAACATCCCGCAACAGCAACAACTGGCCGACCTGCTGATTGAAGTATCAGGTATGGACAAGGTGTTCTTTTCCAACTCAGGCGCCGAGGCCAATGAAGCGGCGATTAAAATCGCGCGTAAGTTTGGCAACGAAAAGGGCGTTAAAAACCCATCGGTTATTGTGATGAGCAACAGCTTTCACGGCCGCACCCTGGCGACCCTGAGCGCCACCGGCAACACCAAGGTACAAATTGGTTTTGAGCCGCTGGTAGAGGGTTTTATCCGTGTCGACTTCAACGATGTCGAGGGCGTAAAAAAAGCCGCTGCCGAACACAGCAATATAGTTGCCATTCTGGTTGAGCCAGTACAGGGTGAAGGCGGCGTGCGCGTCCCGGCCCCAGACTACCTCAACCAACTGCGCGCCATTTGCGACCAAAACGACTGGCTGCTGATGCTCGACGAAATCCAAACCGGCAACGGCCGTACCGGCACTTACTTCGCCTATGAGCACAACGGCATCAAGCCGGATGTGGTGACTACCGCTAAGGGCCTGGGCAATGGCGTACCTATTGGCGCCTGTCTGGCGCGCGGCAGAGCCGCAGAGGTGCTGCAGCCGGGTAACCACGGCACCACGTTTGGCGGCAATCCGCTGGCCTGCAGCGCTGGCATTGCGGTGATTCAAACCCTGCTGGCGAGCGATTTAATCGCCCGCGCCAAAACCTTGGGTGAAGCCCTGCTGGGCAAATTCCAACAGGCCTTGAGCAACAACCCCAAGGTGGTGGAAATTCGCGGCAAAGGCCTGATGCTGGGTATTGAGCTTAACGCCCCCTGCCCCGAGCTGGTCCAAAAAGCGCGCGACAAGGGCATTTTAATTAACGTGACTGCCGGCAATACCATCCGCTTGTTGCCGACGTTTATCCTCACGGATGCCGAAGCGGACGAGCTGGTCAACAAGGTTGTTGAACTGGTGAACGAGTTTTGAAATAGGCCTGCGCAATAAAGCGCGGGCTGCAAGCAAAGAGCAATGATTATGGTTCCCTCAAAGGCACCGAGACATTTTTTAACCCTCAACGATATTGATCGCGACGAACTGCAACACATCATCCAGCGCGCTATAGAGCTTAAGGCTATCCAAAAGGCCGGCAACTCCCCTGAGTTGTTCAAGAACAAAGTGTTGGCGATGATCTTTGAGAAAAATTCCACCCGCACCCGCGTGTCGTTTGAAGCGGGTATGGCACAGATGGGCGGTCACGCCATTTTCCTGTCAACAAAAGACACTCAGCTGGGCCGCGGCGAACCCATTGAAGATGCGGCGCGCTGTATTGCCAGCATGGTCGACATGGTGATGATCCGCACCTTCGCCCACGATACTGTGGAGCGCTTCGCCGAATACTCGCGCGTGCCCGTAATTAACGGCCTTACCGACGAACACCACCCCTGCCAACTGCTGGCAGACATACAAACCTATGTCGAAAAGCGCGGCTCCCTGGCCGGTAAAACCGTTGCCTGGGTTGGCGATGGCAACAATATGTGCAACTCCTACGCCCAGGCGGCCGAGCTGTGCGACTTTGAATTGCGCATTGCCACTCCTAAAGGTTTTGAGCCGGAAGACGAATTTGTCCTGCCCTATCAAAACCGCGTCTCGGTCAGTAACGACCCGCGCCAGGCCGTTGCCGGTGCCGATCTGGTAGTGACCGACACCTGGGCCTCCATGGGCCAGGAAGACGAGAAAAAACAGCGTGAGAAAATCTTTATCGGCTATCAGGTAAATAATGAGCTGATGAGCTTTGCCAAAGCAGACGCCCTTTTTATGCACTGCCTGCCCGCCTACAGGGGCAAAGAAGTGGCCGCCGAAATACTGGACGCCCCGGACGCCATAGTTTGGGAGGAAGCAGAAAATCGCCTCCACGCGCAAAAAGCCCTGATGGAATTTTTATTCAACCAGGCCTGAGCCAATCCCCGTTAAAAAAACCGCCGCAAGGCGGTTTTTTTATGCCCGCCCAAATAGCGTGCACCACACCAGACAACGTTGTCCAGCCGCACCATTAGAGCACCTCCAAAATCACCAATTAATTACATTAGGTAACACATGGTGGCATAAGATGCTCCATTTCGGTGATTTTAATAACTTCAGGAAATCACAGGTTATTTTTATATTCTTTTTATGAATTAAAACAATAATCAGAGCCGTTTTTGTAAGAAATCAATCTAGCAATTCGTAACAAAAAGTAACAAAAATAAATTTCCCACTCATATAATGAAATTGCTGGCGTTAAAGCCCATTGCAGTTGTAACCATACTTCCCAATTGTTATTCAGAGGTTCTAATCATGTTGAAATCTGTTATAGCGGCATCACTGTTAGGCGCATCTCTTCTTGCCACTGGCGCTCAGGCTTACACCCTGGTTTCCTACAAAGAAATCCCCGGCGTTATCAGCAGTGTGGACAGCCAAGGTAAAACCATCACCATCACCACAGCCTCAGGCGAACTTAAAACCTTTAACCTGAGTGCGTCACCCAAAATCGCTAACAAGCAAGGTAAAAGCCTGACCCTGGCCAACCTGAGCGAAGGCGAGAAAGTGGTGCTCAAACAACGTGTTAATACCCCCAGCAACAAAGAAATTAAAGGCAAGGTGATCTCGGTTAACCATGAAAACTACAGCCTGAATTTGCGCGACTATGCCACCAACAATGTTGTTTCAGTTAAATTTGAAGAAGACGTGCGCGTCGCAGGTAGTGATGTAAATTCATTTGCCAACCTGCGCAGCGGTCACGAATTGGTAGTGCATAAAGTTGCCAAGTAACAACAGCTCTGAACTCGAAAATTATTATTACTGTTGATTAGACCACTGCAACGAGCCCCGCTCAGGGGCTTGTTGCCACTTCACTAAATAGTCAGTTGCTCGAAAGAAAAATTAGCGCGCTTATAGCGTCAAGTTCACCTCCTGAATCCAACCGCTTGTACCCGCTTCGGTAAGATAGATTCCGCTTGCGGCAATTTCCCCCAGCGAATTATTGCGCTCGTCTTTTAGTTGAAAGGGTGTACTTATATGGCCCAAATAAATTGCCCCAACTTGCTTATCGCCCAGGGCAAATAGTTGACGGCTGCCGTCTTCATTTTCCGCCCAAATACGCAGCCGGTGATAGACGCTATCGCCCTCATCTATAAAACCATTGCCGTCCTCATCGTATTGCGCCAGCTCGGCAAAACCATGGCCAGTTTGCGGGCCAAACAGCTCGCTGCCATTGTTAATCTGACCGTCGCCATTGCGATCCAACACCAGATAACCGCTGCCGGGGCGAAGGCTGGCAATCTGCTCGGCGGTGCCATTGGCATCCAGATCAAAAGCAAATTTTGTCTGACTCAGCTCCGCGCCCTTGCCATCAAAATTTATCACCAGCGGGTCCATTTTCAGCGCGTCGCCGGCGCGAATTTCAAGGCTGGATTGCTCAATGTATTCGCGACTTAAATTGAGTTGCGCCGCTATGTTTATCACCCGGCCATCCGCGGTGCGCACTTGCCCCTGGGCACTAAAAGAGAGGCGCTCCTGCTCGCGATAAACATCGCTGCGCCGATAAATTAAGCCGCCCTGGCTCTGCACCTGGGCATCTGCCAGAGGCACATCAACACGCGGCTGCCCAAGCCCGGACAGGTCGACACTAGCCGCATCTGACTTGGCCAATTCATTGGGCGCAAGCACCTGCATTTTGCGCCCGGTAATCGTCTCGTAAAGGGATTCCAGAATCATTAGATTCACCCGCGCGCGCGAATCCATTCCGCTATTCATATCCAGGGGCTGGCTCTGCTGATATTTGGCCAGCAGCTGGCCGCGGGTGGAAATGGCAACAAAATCGGCAAACGGATTTGCAGCCGAGGCCTGAGCCTGATCAACAAACGCCTGGGCTTGAGCTGCAGCAGCCTGCCCCTGAGCCGCGGGAGGCGACTCGCCCGGTGCCCAAACCTGTAGGAATTCGCTGTGTTGGTGTTGCTCGCTATAGCTATGGCTGGTGTCCAGCGCTATAGCTGCGCCTGTGACAATCATGAGGCATCCCCTGTCGATGAGACCATAAGTGTCATAGCGGCAAAAGCGCCTATTTCTTGAGCTGATTTTTAGAGTATTTGGTAGTTTCCGCGACAGGAGAAGCGCATAGAAATTTCTAAAAAAATGGCCAGCAAGCGCTGGCCATTTTTTATTGAGGGAGATGCGTATCTAGAAGGATGCGGTCGCCGCTGTAGCAGTTGCTGTGTTCAGCGAATTATTGCTACCGCTTTGCCATACAACCCCGGCACTGGCATTGGCCTCCTCGCGCTTGAGGCACTTCCACTGCACACTGGTATTGGCGGGCAAAGTAATGCTGCCGGTCCAGGTGGGGTAACTGGTAGGGTTAAGCTTGATCGCACTGGCTGGCGCCCAGCTGCCAATAGCAGCATTGTCACCCACCACATAGACACTCTGGCCAACATAGGTAGTGCCATTGTTGCAGGTAAAGTTAACTGTCACCGTGCTGCCAGTACTTGTGGCTGAACTGGACGAACTGCTGGCAACACTACTGCTGGAACTACTGGATGAGCTGGAGGAAGTGCTGCTACTGGAAGAGCTGGCCGCCGCACCGCTCAAGCTATACACCAAACTGGCATCGTTAAAGGTGATGGTGTAAGTCCCCGCCGTGGTCACATAGATATCGCCACCACCCTGCTCTGCGGTAAGGTCGCCATTGGTATCACCAAAGTTGCTGGTCCAATCACCATAGGCATCGAACTTAAAGCGATCTGTACTGCTGCCACCAAAGGTTGCAGTGCCAGTCCAAACACCGTTATTACAGGTCATAGCGCTGCTGCCCCAGCTGTTAAAGGTGCCGCGCAAATTCATGGTGGAGTAAACACAGTTATTGCCACTGGTTTCACCTGTTACCTGGGCATTCACGTGAATTGCCGCCGCCTTTTTGGCACTCAGGGAGAAGCTGGCCTTGCCATCAGCACCCACCACTATGGTTGGGCCGCTACACAAGCCATTGGTGAAATCACCGCGCTCAACATCGCAGTAGGTACCCTGCGGCAAACCGGTTTGCAAAGTGACACTCATGCTGGAGGAGTCGCCATTGATAACGACAAAGCCCAGCGCACCGCGCCCAAAGGCAATTTGGTTACCGCCGTTATCCCACCAGTTGGAAACATAAAACGCGCTGTTAGTGGCATTGCGGAAACCCACCATGTTAGCGATTTCGCGATTGCGGTGCTCACACAGCCAGCCGTTGTTACAGGCACTGGCGCCAGACGATGGCGGCCCCTGATCGTGATCGCTCCACTCATAGCTGGACATCACTTTGGGGTAGCCATA
>CBIMZH010000062.1:0-9345 GCA_966248255.1 uncultured Cellvibrio sp. | reverse complement strand
TGCAAGGCGATTTTGGTCCCTCGTTCAAGTACCCAAGCCACACGGTAAATGATTTGATTGCGGCAGGGTTTCCTGCAACCTTTGAATTGGCTAGCTACGCAATTATTTTTGCTTTAATTGTCGGCTTGATCGCCGGGGTGTTCGCGGCGCAAAAACGCAACACAGCGCAGGATTATTTATCCATGTCCGCCGCGATGATTGGTATTTGTCTGCCCAGTTTTGTGTTGGGGCCGCTGTTGTTATTGGTTTTTGGTATCTGGTTAGGCTGGCTGCCAGTGGCGGGTTGGGGCGAGATTCCCGGTGACAAAATTCTGCCCTCGATAACCCTGGGGGCTGTTTATGCGGCCTATATCGCGCGTATCAGTCGCGGTGGCATGCTCGAAGTGTTGTCTCAGGACTATATACGTACGGCGCGCGCCAAAGGCCTGTCAGAAGGTCGCATTCTGTTAGTGCATGCCTTGCGTGGTGGCATAACTCCAGTTGTCTCATTTTTAGGGCCAGCCATTGCTGGTCTGCTTGCTGGTTCGTTTGTGGTGGAATCAATTTTTCAAATTCCCGGGTTGGGCCGTTTTTATGTCACTGCGGCGTTTAATCGCGATTACACCATGATTATGGGTTGCACCATTTTCTTTGCCTTTTTGATTGTTATTTTCAACCTCTTAGCGGATGTGCTCTTGGTTTGGCTCAATCCCAAATTGCGTCATGAAGTCAGTGGGAGAAGCTAAAGATGTCCGCGCAAAATACACCCGAAAATAGTTTGGCCTCACTGGAGAAGGGCACTTCGCTCACTCAGGATGCGATTGCCAGATTAAAGAAAAACAAAATGGCCATGATTGGGCTTTATGTGCTGCTGTTCATGGTTGCAATTGCCTTGCTCACCCCCTGGCTGGCGCCTTACTCCTATGAAGAGCAAAATCTGGATCTAGGCGCATCAGCGCCCTCCGCAGACCATTGGCTGGGAACTGATATCCTCGGCCGCGATCAGCTGACGCGTATTATGTATGGCAGCCGTATCTCGCTGATGGTGGGTTTTATTGCTACCTCTGTGGCGCTATTAATTGGCGTGCTCTGGGGGGCGGTTGCCGGCTTTATGGGCGGCAAGGTGGATGCGGTGATGATGCGTATTGTCGATGCGCTCTATGCTTTGCCTTTTACCATTTTTATTATTCTGTTAACGGTGATTTTTGGCAGCAGCATGCTGTTGCTGTTCCTCGCCATAGGAGCCGTCGAATGGCTGACCATGGCGCGAATTATTCGCGGTCAGGTACTGGCCATTAAGCGGCAGGAGTTTGTTGAAGCGGCGGTATCTATGGGGTTGTCCTCCTGGCAAATTATTGTTCGCCATGTAATTCCAAACGTGCTGGGTCCTATCATTGTTTACACCACCCTGACAATTCCCAGTGTGATTTTGCTGGAATCTTTTCTTAGCTTTTTGGGCTTGGGGATTCAGCCACCGGCAAGTTCCTGGGGCTCATTAATTTCATCGGGTGTAGAGACTATGGAAGAGTATCCCTGGTTGTTGATATTCCCTGGGCTGGTGCTCTCCATAACGCTTTTTTCGTTAAACTTTTTGGGTGACGGTTTGCGTGATGCGCTCGACCCCCGCGCATCGAGAGATTAAATCATGTCCGAAACTCCATTGCTAAAAGTTGAAAATCTGCGCGTGGTTTTTGATACGCGCAACGGCCATAGTGTCGCAGTAGAAGATTTGAGCTTTTCGCTTAAATCAGGAGAAGTGCTGGGGATTGTGGGTGAGTCGGGGTCGGGTAAGTCTGTCTCCTGTTACAGTCTGCTGGGCTTGATTCCTTCACCGCCAGGCAAAATAGAGTCGGGTAGGGCGCTATTTGCTGGCCAGGATCTGTTGCAAATGAGCGAGAGCCAGTTGCGTCAGGTTCGCGCCGGTAAAATTGCGATGATCTTTCAGGATCCAATGACTTGCCTCAACCCCAATATGCGCGTGCTCGATCAGCTTATTGAGCAGCTGGTAGTGTTGCGCAAAGTGCCTCGTCCGCAAGCTGTCCAAAAGGCTGTAGCGGCGCTGGAAGAGGTGGGTATTCGCGATGCGGCAAAACGCATTAGTGATTATCCGCATCAATTTTCCGGTGGTATGCGTCAGCGGGTAATGATTGCTATGGCGCTAATGCTGGAGCCGGAACTGTTGATTGCCGATGAGCCTACCACGGCGCTGGATGTGACGGTACAGGCGCAAATTCTTGAGTTGATTAAAAAGCTACAGCGTGAGCGCAATCTGGCGGTAATTTTTATTACTCACGACCTGGGTGTTGCGGCGCAGATGTCGGACAATATTTTGGTGATGGAAAAGGGTAGACTGATTGAGGTGGGCAGCGTCGATCAGGTGTTTAATAACCCGCAGCAGGATTACACCAAAAAACTACTAAGTGCGGTGCTGACCAGTGCTAAGCCGGAAGAGTATAAGCTGCAGGCGGGCGATGAGCCTTTGCTTAAGGTTAATCACCTAAAAACCTACTTTGTGCGCAAGGCCGGTGGTTGGTTTAAAAAGGTTCAGGAAGTCATCAAGGGTGTGGATGACATTAGCTTAAGCGTTAAGCAGGGTGAGATTCTTGGCATTGTCGGTGAGTCCGGCTCGGGCAAGTCCACCCTGGGGCGCAGCATTATTCGCCTGGTGGATTCGCAAGAGGGTGAGGTGCTGTTTGATGGCCGTGACCTGCGCAAACTCAGCCTGGGGCAACTTAAAAAATCGCGCCGCGATTTTCAAATGATTTTTCAGGATCCTTACGCTTCGCTTAACCCGCGCATGACAGTTTACGATACGCTCGCTGAGCCGCTTCTACTTCATGGGCTTGCCACCACCAAGAATATTCTTGAAAAAGTAAACGAGCTGATGGATGACGTTGGTTTGGATAGACGCTTTTTGCGCAAATACCCCCATGAGTTTTCCGGTGGTCAGCGTCAGCGTATTGCTATTGCGCGCGCGATAGCGGTTAGGCCAAAACTTATTGTGGCTGATGAACCTGTGTCCGCACTGGATGTCACTATTCGTGCGCAGATACTCGCACTGCTGTTAGAGTTGAGTAAAAAGCACAAGTTGACTATGTTGTTTATTTCCCACGACATGTCGGTAGTGCGTTATTTGTGTGACCGGGTGATGGTGATGCAGAAAGGTAAGATGGTCGAAGCGGGTGAAACCGAGGCTGTGTTTGCTGCGCCTCAGCAGGCCTACACCAAACAGTTATTGGCGGCTATTCCCAAACTCTAGCTAATATACTGAATAAAAAAGAGCCGCTATTGCGGCTCTTTTTTTTGCTGCAAATTTAATTGCAGAAAATTATTCGTAGCAGCAGAGGTAGGAGGTCTCAACATCTGCGGTTACTTTAAAGCGCTGGTTGGCTTCAACAATAAAAGTTTGACCTTTGCTGAAAGTCTCCGCTTTGTCGCTGCCTGGCAGAACAACAGTCAGGCTGCCGGTTACTACGGTCATGTATTCTTTTTGGCTGGTGCCAAACTCGTAATCACCTTGCGCCATTACGCCAACAGTGGCGGGCAGGGTTTCGGTTTGGAAGGCGATAGATTTTACTTTGCCATCAAAGTATTCGTTAACTTTAAACATGGTGCACTCCCGTGTGTGGTTGGCTGGCACGGCAAACGCCAGGTGAATATTGCGCGCATAAAAAAGGCCGCATTAAATGCGGCCTTTCTAGAATTTGGCTCCGCCTGCTGGACTCGAACCAGCGACCCAATGATTAACAGTCATTTGCTCTACCGACTGAGCTAAGGCGGAATTTCAACTTCCGTCGTGGAAGTGGTGCGCATATTATAGGTGAGATTTAACTTGGTCAACCTTTTTTTGTAAAAAAATCAGCTATCTAGCACTGTCGGTTTATTAATTCTCCAGTCTGTATTTTCGCTGTTCTAATTGATAAAAAATTAACTAAATCTATTTGAAAGTCTTATTGGTTATAGAGTGCAACCAACTTGAAACTGCCGTTATCAAGCAGCGTTTTTACCTGGTGAAACAGGCCCTTGGCTTTGCGCTCCAAGGGAATAAATTGGTTGACGACAAATAGTGCGCGTCCGCCAGGGTTTAGCAGGCGCTTGCTCGCCTGTAAAAACCTGTCAGTCAGTTCTGACTCAACATTAAAGCCTTGATGGAAGGGCGGGTTGCAGATGATCAAATCCACCTTTTCTTCAAGGCTGGCGGCACAGTTGTCGGGGAAGACTCGAATGCTCTTTTCCGGCGCTGCTATTTGACTCAGGTTGCGCTCGGCCGCAATTAACGCCGCGGCGTTATTGTCGGTAAGTAACCAGCGGCTAATGCTCCGGGTCTGGCTGAGTTGACTGGCCGCCAGACTGAGAAAACCATAGCCGCAGCCGATGTCCAGGCAGCTGTTTACTGGCCTGGGCAGCGTGGCAATAAACTCGCCTAAATGTTGAATCAGTAGCCAGCTGCCCTGATCGGCTTTATTCCAGCCAAATTGCCCGGGCTTGCTGTAGATCTTCAGTGGTTGCAGGAAGTCTGCAATAGCGTCTGGCGGGCTTATGGTGCGCAGTGAGGCGTAGTCACGGGCATCCAGTGCCAGTTCCGGCTGGTATGGCTGTTGTTTGCTTAAACGGGCGACATAGGCCAGCCCCTGTTTTTGCATATTTTTATCACTCGCCCAAAGCTTGGCGAGTTTGTCGATATAGGTTTTGGTGCCTTCATTTTTCAGGCCGGCGATAAATAGCTCGCCGCCGGGTTTAAGGCAGCGCCAGGCTTGATTGCACAACTGGTGCACCAGCGGCTTCTCTTTGGATACCCGATAGTAGACGCGCTCCAGGCTGTTGTCGGCAATCTGGCTGAAATCCAGGTCGCTGAAACTTGCCTGCCAGCCCAGCGTGCCGGCCTGCTCCGCTAGATCCCAGCGATTGCTGCTAAGCAAAATGGCTGAATCTGGCCTTAGGCTGCTCCAGCTGTCATCTGCGTTCTCATCCAGAAACCAAAGTGCCTGGCGCTGCTGATTTTGTTGTAGGGCCTGTAATAACCACTGAAAAGCTGGATCAGACATTATTTGCTTCCGGGGCAATCAAAATTGAAGGATTTGCGCGGGGGTTAAGGGGCGGAAGTCTCCTGGCGCGAGATCCGCTGGCAAGCTGAGTTCGCCGATTTGCTCGCGGTGCAAGCTGATCACCCGATTGCCGAGTGCGGCAAACATGCGTTTTACCTGGTGATATTTGCCTTCCTGGATACTGAGCCTGGCTTGGTGTGAACTTATCAGCTCCAGCTTGGCTGGCAGCGTAGGGGCTTTTTCACCGTTTAATTGCACGCCAGAGGCGAATAGCCCAATGGCTGAGGCTTCAATTGGGTCTGCGGTGCCTACCAGGTAGGTTTTAACGCAGTCACGCTTGGGGGCTGTCACCCGGTGGTTCCACTGGCCGTCATCGGTAAGTAGCACCAGCCCGCTGGTGTCCAGGTCCAGGCGCCCGGCGATTTGCAGCTTGTGCTTTTGCGGCAAGTCCAGCAGGTCCAGCACTGTGGGGTGGTCGGCATCACTATTGGCGCAAACATAGCCCAGTGGTTTATGCAGCATTAAGTAGCGATTGCCAAGTATTTCTACCCTTTGGTTGTCCAGGCTCACTGTATCGGCCGGGGATATTTTTTGTGCGCCAGTGCGAGCTGTTTCACTATTCACCAGTACCCGCCCTTGCTTAATGGCGATTTGGCTCAGGGAGCGGCTCAGGTCGGTGTTTTGGCTGATAAATGCATCGAGTCTCATAGCGTGTGTCCAGGCGAAAGCCATTGGGCGGGAAGGGAGTTGCGCCAGCCAAAGCCGTCTATCAGGCTTAGGAAGCTGGCGTCTATGGGGGCGTAAATGCTCAGGGCAGTCTGATTTTCAGGGTGCTGCAGCTCCAGCTGAGTGGCGGCCAGGAGCAGACGGCGCACGCCGAATTGCTCTTGAAACATACGGTTGTGCCGGCCTTTGCCGTGCTTGGCATCGCCAATTATCGGGTGATTAATGTGCTTCAGGTGGCGCCGGATCTGGTGTTTGCGCCCGGTCATGGGGCGGCACTCAACCAGGGAATAGCGACTGCTGGGGTATTTATCCACGGCAATGGCTAATTCTATATCGGCCAAATGCCGGTAGTGGGTTGTGGCTTCTTGCGGCGGCCCCGGCTCTTTGCGCCCGGCGTATTCATCTGCATCCTCGCGCAGTGGGTGATCAATGATGCCTTCACCCTCACACTTGCCCCGCACCAGTGCGACATAGGTTTTCTGTACCTGATGGTTGCGAAATTGCTCGCCCAATTGCCGCGCGACTTGAGCGGAAAGGGCAAACAACAAGACACCCGAGGTGGGTTTGTCGAGCCTGTGTACAGGATAAACCTGCTGGCCGATTTGATCGCGCAGCAGCTGAACTGCAAAGCGGGTTTCGTGCCGGTCAATTTCGCTGCGATGAACCAACAGGCCGCTGGGCTTGTTGATGGCAACGAGGTGTTCATCCTGAAAGAGGATGTCGAGTTGTTCGGACATAGGGCTATAGCACTGGATTACAGCCCTATAGTTTACCCTTCCCAGATGGGGCAGTGGGGAGCCTTTATAAATTTTCGGATGCGTGCCGACAGGGCGGCAAAGTGAAATTTATCGGCGCGACGCCAGGCGATGGGGACTAGGTACTGGTTTTGTAAAAAGCTGATAAAGGATTGGATGAGTTGTGGGTCTGGTGTCCAGTGTTGATTGCAGATGATTTCAAGTTGCTGTTGAATCTTTGCCTGGTTACCCGCCTGTAAACAGAGCCCGGGGATATTGTAAAAAGCCTCGCCCAGCGTAATGACTGGCTTGTGAAAAATTATCGCCTCCATGCCGACCGAGGAGTTGATGGTCACAATGGCTTGAGCGTTGCGAATCAGTTGCTCGGTATTGGCCTGGCTAAATTGAATATTGGGCTGGCGCTGATACAGGTCCTGATAGTTCAGGTTGCAGGAAGGGTGTTCTTTTACAATAAATCGCCAGGCTGGATTAGCCAGCGCCAAGGCTTCGATCAGGGCAAAAAAATCGCGCATGTTTTTAAGTTGCGGCGAGTTAATTAACAGCTGGCTGTCCAAGTCGACTTGAAAGGGTACAAAAATATATTTGCCGTCCAATTCCGGAGCACTTGCATCGCAACTTTGCTGCGCTTTGGCTTTTATTGGCTCGCGCACATCCAGTGTTTGAATGGGCGCCGCGGCAAGTGCCTGGTGACGGCGATAGAAATCGGCTCCGCGGGGAATGGAGCAGGCGGAGTTAACCCCCTGAGGATCAATAGAGGTGGTGTTGGGCAGATAGCCATTTTCAAAAATAAGTACGGGAATATTCAGGTGTCTGGCGGCTGCCAGTGCGGCTTTTTCGCGCAGACGATGGCCGTTCCATAGGCAGATACAGCCGGGTTTGAGCCTGCTATAGGCGTTGCTGGCAAAATGAAAATAAGCGCGAAACTGCAGGCGATAAAGCCATTTGTACACGGCCAGTAAAACTTGGGGCCAGGGTGACTTGCGCGCAAGCTTGCCTGCGCGCCGCAGCGTTTGATAATGGATTTGTTGGTCGATTTGCTCGCGGCTCAGTGGGCAGTTGCGCAATAAGTCCGTGGGGCGAACTTTTAATTGCACCAGCGCAGCGGTTAGATCCAACTGTTGTTCCAGTGCTTGATAGTAATCGCACATATTGCCCCAGGGACGAATTAAAACAACCTCTGCAGTGGGTTTAGAAGCGGCAATTTGTGTTGAGCTGGATATTGTTGTTGGGCTAGACAAGGGGGCACCTGCTAATCACGCGAAATTCGAGTAAAGCGAATGAGCCTAGCGGATAAATATTGCAGTATGACGTTTTGAGGCGGGGGCGGGGCAGGGGAGATAAAAATTCTGGCGGTGGAAAAAGCCCAGCGGCAAATACCGCCGGCTGGGCTATGCGCTTGGCTAGTTTAGGCTTGGTGCAGCTGGTGGTGTTGGCGTTTCGGCTTCTGTGGGATTGGTGTTGCAGGTCATTCCCCAAGCGCGCTGCTTGTCGGCAAATTCTGCGGCGCGCGCTGCGCAGGCGCCAAGGGTATTGTCGTAATGCCACAGGTTTTGTGTGTTGCCATCCTTGGTATAAGCCACATCGCAAGGCACTTCTGCATCTGGCGATGCGTAAATCACTTCGATAATTCGTGTGGCGGCATCGGCTTTGGTGCAGACATATTTGATGCTCTCGTTTGCCTGTGCGCTAAAGCAAAAACAGGAAAAAGCTAAAGCAAAAATGGACTTGCGCATGGTTTCACTCCTTGGGGTTGCGGGTTAAGTTGATGCTTGGTTTAGCCGCCGATTTTTTTCTCGCCGGAATCTACGCTTTGATAAATCAGGGTGTTGATGGTCATGGGGCCTACACCGCCGGGAACTGGCGTATAGGCAGAGACGCGATCAACCAGTGGACCCAGCTCAATATCGCCTACACCACCCGGATGATAGCCGGCATCAACGACAACTGCGCCGTCCTTAATCCATTCTGCTTTAATAAATTCTGGCTTGCCTACGGCGCCAACAATAATGTCCGCTTGTTTAATCAGGTTGGAAAGATTTTGCGTGCGGGAGTGGCAAATGGTGACGGTGGCATTGGCGTTAAGCAGCATCATTGCCATTGGCTTGCCGAGGATTGGACTGCGCCCTACAACGACAGCGTGTTTGCCGGCAATTTCAATGTTGTAGGCTTCGAGCAGACGCATAATACCCTTGGGGGTAGCGCAGCCATAGGCTTCTTCGCCCATGGCCATGCGGCCAAAACCGAGACAGGTCACGCCATCGACATCTTTTTCGGCGCTAATGGCGTCAAAGCAGAGGCGCTCGTCAATTTGGTGGGGGACTGGGTGCTGCAGCAGAATACCGTGCACGTTGGGGTTGTTGTTCAGCTCCTGTATTTTGGCCAGCAGCTCTTCAGTGGTAGTGCTGGAGGGCATTTCTACCTTGATAGACTCCATGCCTATACGGGTACAGGCATTGCCCTTCATTTTTACATAGGTTGCTGATGCTGGATCTTCACCCACCAGAATAGTTGCCAGTATGGGGGTTTGGCCGTTGGCACTCTCTTTAAGCTTGGCGACGCGGGCAGAGAGTTCCTGTTCAGTTTTTGCGGCAAGGGCTTTGCCGTCCAGTACCATTGCAGACATAGACTTGTATTACCTGTGGTGAGTTTTAATTGCCGCGCATTTTCCCACAAGCGGTGGGGCTACGCCAAGGAACAAAGAATAGAAGAGTATAGAGGGCAGAGTTGCACAAGCGCGGCGGAAAAAACCAAGGGCCTGAAGAGATAAGTTTTTTAAGGAATAAATTGGGGTGGCTGATGGGGATCGAACCCACGACCACTGGAATCACAATCCAGGGCTC
>CBIMZH010000061.1:0-9348 GCA_966248255.1 uncultured Cellvibrio sp. | reverse complement strand
TCGCTGGGAGGGCCTGGTGCTGGTGCTGGCGTTGATCGGCTCTTTGGTTTGGGCCTATCGCACCGAGCGTGAAGATATAGCGGCAGGTGAAGAGGCTGAGCCTGATGTGGACATGCCGCGTTTGCCTGTGCCGCTGATTTTGCTCTATCTGGTCATCGGCTTTGCTATGTTGATTTACGGTGCAGATCGCTTTTTGTTTGGCGCCATAGGTCTGGCTAAGGCCTTTGGTGTGTCAGATGCAATCATCGGCTTGACGGTGGTGGCTGTGGGCACCTCGCTACCCGAATTGGCCGCTATCATAGTCGCCGCTGTGCGCCGCCATACCGATGTGGTGGTGGGCAATGTGCTGGGCAGCAATATTTTTAATGTGTTAAATATTTTGGGGGTGGCGGCAATTATCCAGCCAATGCCCTTTGGTGGCCGTCTTATGGCGGTGGATCAGTGGATTATGCTGGCCGTCTCTGTGGCGCTACTGGTATTTCTCTGGTTTGGTATGTCGCTTAATCGCTGGAAAGGCGGGGTGTTTTTACTTGCCTATATCGCCTATGTCGGCTTGATGTTCGGTATTCAATAGCCATCTATCAGCGCAGACTCCAAATAAAAAAGCCCCCGGTTTATACCGGGGGCTTTTTTATTTTAGCGTTGCTTAAACCGTTGGAATTAAACCAGGTCGTTATCTGTCGCAAAGGAGAGCGC
This sequence comes from uncultured Cellvibrio sp., assembly GCA_966248255.1. Taxonomy (GTDB): domain Bacteria; phylum Pseudomonadota; class Gammaproteobacteria; order Pseudomonadales; family Cellvibrionaceae; genus Cellvibrio. The sequence goes on along the minus strand of CBIMZH010000061.1, from coordinate 8,652 downwards.
AAAGGATTTGGGGCCAACATTAATGGCGCCGGTCATGCTCATCATCGACAGCATGGTTTTAACGCCGTGCTGCTTACAGAATTCGCGGAACTGCAACAGAATGGGTTCGTCTTTTATCTCCTCCAGCAAACCGCCGTAACTCATGGCGATTACCTCACTGGTCAGGCCTTGCGCCACTTGCTTTTTGACATGTTCAAACAGCTTATCTACAGCACCCCAAAACCCCTTGCCGGTGTCAATCTTGTTGGTTTCACCACGGTGCAATTGCACTATGGGGCGTAGGTTGAGCGCGCTGGCAAGTTGGAAGTTGATCCAGGAAATATTGTTGTCACCTTTGCGCAGATGGCGGCGCTCGCGCATATAAGACAGATCATTGGGGATCAGGTAGCCGTACACCTGATCGCGCATATTGTCGATTTCGCGGATGGAGCGATTGAGGGGCAATTTGTCGACGTGAATGCGCTTGACCAGTTCGTACACCAGCAGCGCATGGCCGGTAAACATAGACATGGAATCGTAAAGGCGAATGCGAAACGGCGTGCGCCCCTCGGCTTTTTCCAGTTCGCGGAATTTTGGTTCGTTGACCAGGGCAGCTTCAGATACGCGCTTGAACACATCACTTTTTTTGCTGTTGATGGTTACCACCTGCACCAGGTCGTATTTGGGCAGCAGCTTATCCTTGAGGATGCTGGTCATGTCGTTAACCGACAGTGGGTCGGATTGTGCCAAACCATAGCGCTCGCGGGTGTGGCTTTTGTAAAAGTTGTACATAGCCTGGGGGTCGCGATAGTCCAGCGCCTGGCCATCCTTGTGGTTGATATAAATCGGCAAAACTTCAATGTTGTGCTGTTGGATAAACTTGGCGGGCAGGTCGCAAGTGGAATCCACGGCAATACAGGTTCTGGCTGACATCTTCCTCTCCTCAATGCGGCGATCCTGGCCGCGGCAAACTCTTGCTTATAGACGGTTGATTGGCTGGGCACAGCTTGGTTGCGCCACTGTGCCAGTATCCGCTCGCGGCCAGGTTTGCTCCAGCCGCCGCCGTCACTGCGCTGTGTAAGGAGAATGACAAATCGTCTGTGAGATATTTCGCACGAGCGGCCGGAGCTTTTCGTACAACTTGGTTATATCAAAAAACACTCAACTGGGCAGAATGGGGAGTAACACACTGAACTTGGCACCGCCCAGGCTGGAAGTTTCCACTTGGATACGGCCTTCATAGCTGCGGATTATCTCTGCTGCCACCGCCAGGCCAATGCCCTGGCCCGGCTTGTTGGTATCCAGCCGCTGACCTCGCTCGAGAATGCGTTCGCGCTCGTCGGGGGGGACACCTGGGCCATCGTCTTCTACATCAATTTGTAAAAATCTGCCCTGCAGGCTGCTGCTTAGATGCACCTGAGAGTGGCCATATTTAAAGGCATTTTCGAGTAGGTTGCCGAGCAGTTCCATCATGTCCTGCTCATCGCCAGCAACTGTGGAATTAGTTGCCAGTTCGCACTGGTGTTGAATGTTTTTACCGGCGTAAACCTTGTGCAGGGCGCTGAGCAGGCGCTGCGCCAATGGCTCCAGGCGGGTGCGGCGGGTGGTGCCCGCCTGCTGGCTGGAGACGGCGCGCTGCAGCTGGTAGGTCACCACTTGAGTCATTCTGGTTACCTGCTCACTGGCGGTCTGGCGCAGCTCATCGGTGCTGCTGCCTTCCAGTTTGCTTTGCAGTACGGCCAGCGGCGTTTTCAGGCTGTGAGCCAGGTCCGCCAGGCTATTGCGATAGCGCTGGCGCAGTGACTGTTCGCGCGCCAGTACCTGGTTGAGGTTGTCGACCAGCTTTTGCAATTCCACCGGGTGATCGCCTTCGATATTGCTGGTATCACCACTCTGCATGGCCTTAAGTGCCCGTGTTAAATCCACCAGCGGATGCAGGCCCCAGCGCATGATCAGCACCTGTACCGCGAGCAGCAGCAGCCCGGCCAGGCCCAGCCAGCGCCACAGTTGTTTGCGATAGGCGGAGAGCTCGCTTTTATATTCGGCAGCAGAGTGCATAACGATAAAGCGAAAGGGGTGAGGCTTGCCCTTGGTGTCCTCCCAGAGCACATCGTAATGGGCGATAAAAAAGCGTTTGCGGTGCAGCACTTTCTGGGTAATGACCATCTCGCCGGGTTTGGTTTCGGTAACCAGGCTGGCAAAGCTGGGCGGGCGGTCCAGTGCCGCTGAATTGGAGTGCCACACCAGTTGCTGCTGGTCATTGAATATATAAGCGTAGAGGCCGGAGTTGGGTTGCTCGAAGTCGGCTTCAATCAGGGTAAGCGGCATACGCAGCCCCTGGCGGCCCTCGCTGCCTTCGGGCATTTCGGCAACGCTGAACAGCAGATTGATATGGCCGCGCAGGCGCGCGTTTTCGGCAACCTCCAGGCTGTTTTCAAAGGCGCGGTCGAGAAAAAAGCCGGTGAGGCCGAGGAACATGGGCAACAGCAGCGCCGACGCAAACAGCAGTCGCGCCGCTATAGAGGCAAAGCGGGTGCGCAGCCGACTCACTGAGCTTTTTCGAGGTTAAAGCGGTAGCCCAGGCCGCGCTGGGTGCTAATCAGATTTAGGCTGCCATCCGGGTCGAGCTTTTTGCGCAGACGACCGACAAACACTTCAATCACGTTGCTGTCGCGGTCGTAATCCTGGGCGTAAAGGTGCTCGGTCAACTCCAGTTTGGAGATGTTTTTACCCGCATGCAGTGCCAGATAGGTGAGGGTGTTGTATTCAAATCCGGTCAGCTCCACTTCGTTGCCGTCGCGGTAAACCCGCTTGGCGCTGGTGTCTATGGTAATCGGGCCATAGTCGAGTACCGAGGAGGCGTGACCGCTGGCGCGGCGCAACAGGGCGTGAATGCGCGCGCGCAGTTCTTCCGGGTGAAAGGGTTTGGTCAGATAGTCGTCGGCCCCGGCTTCAAGGCCTTCGACCTTGTCCTGCCAGTTGCCGCGCGCAGTCAAAATTAGAATGGGGAAGTTGCGCCCTTTGGCGCGCAGTTCGCGAATCACCTGGGTGCCCTCGATCAGTGGCAGGCCCAGGTCGATAATGGCCAGGTCGTAGGCGTATTCACAGCCGAGGAAGAGGCCGTCGCGGCCATCGGCGGCCGTGTCGCAGGCGTATTTTTCGCTGGCAATTAGCTGCGCAATTTGATCGCGCAAACCCTGTTCGTCTTCTACTACCAATAAGCGCATAGGCTGATCCTGTGGTGGCGGGTTTGGGGCTGGCAGGCGCTAGTTGAGTAGCTGTCCCGTCTGGCCGTCTACCAATATGACGCGCATACGTCCTGAGTTAAGAATTTTGACCCCGTAAATAGTTCCCGAGGGGTTGCGTCTGGTGCTGACGCTCATCACCTGGCCGCCGGTTTTTTCGCGTACCAGATTGGCGGCATCGGCCGGGCTAAGGCGCGGGGCGGGCGTTTCGGCAGGGGGATTGATCAGCTGCTTGGCCTGGCCCTGGCTTTTATTCGCGCCAGCCTCCAGGTCGCCCTGGATAATATCCTTGTCGCCAGCCAGCACTGAGCTGCTAACGCCTATAAGCGCCAGCATTAGCAACCAGGGTGTTATGGCCTTGGTAAAGCGGGAAACAAACATGGCAACTTCCTGCGCACCGGCTCAATCGATTAGGTCTGCCTGCGCCTTTCAAGGGTTTAGGTGTAAGTTTTTGGGTTATTTAGGTTTACAGGGTGGATTCTAGCCTCGGTGATTACCGCTTGGTAACCCAATTGAATCAAATCCACCCCATTTTTTGCTCCGCTGTGCCTTTTAAGCCAATTGCCCTGCTTTGGTGACTTGCCTGTTTGGGCGGCTTACCTGCTTGGATGGCTTAATAGGGGCGCAGATTGATATCCAGACGAATTTGCGCACCCGGATGGCTGTGGCGCTCGGCGTGATAGACGCGGCCGCCATAGTTGTAGCCCACATCATAGGCAACCACTTCCTGGCGATACTCGGTGCGGTAACCGCTGGAGCAGACTTCGCGGTCCTGATAGCGAGTGCTGCCGCCGCGGGCTATATCATTGCCAATGGCTGCGCCCAACAAGCCGCCCACCGCCATACTGCGGCCGCCGCCGTGACCGACTTCCTTGCCTATAGCGGCACCTATCAGGCCGCCCACCACTGTGCCGCCGAAGGAGTCACCCCTGGCCGGTTGGCGATAGGCGGTGGTTTCTATATGGCAGCTCTCCACGGGTACATCCACGGCAACTGTGCGGTAAATGGGGCGCGCATAGGTGACTGGTGCGTAAATGATGCGCTCCTGCACTACCACGTGACTTACCGGGCGATCGTAGCGGCCTGGCGCGTGATCGCGGTGATAATCGCCGCGGTAGTCGTTGTGATGACCGCTGTGATAGCCGCGATCATAGTCTTTGCGGTAGCGGTCGCCAGAGTGAGGATCGGCCAAAACACTGCTGGCCAGCAGGCTGCCCACCAGGGCGAGACCGGTGGTTTTTAGTAGTTTCAGGCTGTTCATAGCGAGTCTCCTCGAGGTGCCGGGGTTTATCCCCAGGGTTGGTTCTAGCCTAGGCGCGCGAGGCTGAATGAACACTGAAAGGCAACTGGCACTGGCTCACAAAGCCGCAACGCAAAATAAAAGCCGCCCCTGGCCCAAAACAGGCAATGACTCAGGCTATAATTGCGCCTATTTTTTTGATGGTTAATCTGAGTTCTGTTATGGCGGATAAAGCACAAAACCTCGATGTAAAAAGCTATATGGCGCAGCTGGGCAGCAAGGCGCGGGCGGCCTCTCGCTTGATTGCCAAGGCGCCGACCGCGCTGAAAAACCAGGCGCTGCTGGCTATTGCCGATGCGCTGGACAAGTCGCGAATTACCCTGGTGGCAGAGAATCAAAAAGACCTGGTGGCAGGCAAGGCCAATGGCCTGGATGCTGCCATGCTTGATCGTTTGACGCTTAAGCCAGCCACTATTGATGGCATGATCGAAGGTTTGAAGCAGGTGGCGGCACTGCCGGACCCCTGTGGTGCTATTACCGATATGAGCTATAGACCCAGCGGAATTCAGGTGGGCAAGATGCGCGTACCGCTTGGTGTCGTGGGCATTATTTATGAGTCGCGCCCCAATGTGACCATAGATGCTGCCAGCCTCTGCCTTAAATCTGGCAACGCCGCCATTTTGCGCGGTGGCAGTGAAGCCATTCACTCCAACCGCGCCATTGCCGCCTGTTTGCAGGCCGGGCTAAAAGCCGCTGGCCTGCCCGCTGAGGTAGTGCAGGTGGTGGAGACTACCGACCGCGCCGCCGTAGGTGAGCTGATTGCCATGCCCCAATTTGTCGATGTGATAGTGCCGCGCGGGGGTAAAGGCCTGATTGAGCGCATCAGCAATGATGCTCGCGTCCCTGTAATCAAGCATCTGGACGGTATCTGTCATGTGTATATCGATGACAAAGCCGATCTGGAAAAAGCCTTTAAAGTCGCCCTTAATGCCAAAACCCATCGCTATGGTGTGTGTAACGCCATGGAAACCCTGTTGGTGAATGAAGCGGTTGCCGCGCAAATTCTGCCGCGTTTGGCAGCGGCATATGGCGAAAAAGCTGTGGAGCTGCGCGGTTGCGATAAAACCCGCGACCTGATTAGCGCTCTGCCGGCAACGGAAGAGGATTGGTCCACCGAATATCTGGCGCCTATCCTGTCGATCAAGTTGGTCGCTGGTTTGGATGAGGCTATTGCCCACATCAACACCTACAGCTCCCAGCACACAGATGCCATAGTGACTGAGGACTACACCCGCGCGCGTCGTTTTATCGGCGAGGTGGATTCCAGCTCGGTGATGGTTAACGCCTCCACCCGTTTTGCCGATGGTTTTGAGTATGGTCTGGGAGCGGAAATTGGTATTTCCACCGACAAGATTCACGCTCGCGGCCCGGTTGGCCTGGAGGGCCTGACCTCGCAAAAATGGGTAGTATTTGGCGATGGTCACATTCGCCAGTAATTAGCAGGGTTATTTGAGCAATGCGCAGCCTGATTGGCCTGTTTGGCGGCACCTTTGATCCGGTTCACCTGGGCCATTTGCGCCTGGCGCTGGAGCTTAAGCAGCAGCTGGGCTTTGATGAGTTACAGCTGCTGCCCTGTCATTTGCCGCCGCACCGTCCAAACCCAGGTGCCACCAGCAGTCAGCGGGTGGCCATGCTGGAGCTGGCGCTGGCCGAGTGCAGTGAGTTGCAGTTGGACTGCCGCGAGCTGGAGCGCGATACGCCCTCCTACAGTTTTGATACCCTCGCTGAAGTGCGCGCCCAGTTGGGGCCAGAGGCGAGCCTGGTGTTTTGTATGGGCACCGACAGCTTTGCCCAGCTGCACACCTGGCACCGCTGGCGCGAACTGCTGGATCTGGCTCATATCCTGGTGGTGGCGCGCCCCGGTTGGGAACTGCCCGATGAGGGGCCGCTGGCGGATCTGCTGGCCAGGCGCGGTGAGCTTGATCAGTTGCGCGAGACGCCTGCGGGGAAACTGGTGCTGGCGGCAACCCGGCTTTTACCTATTTCCGCCAGTGAGATTCGCAGACTGGTTGCCGAGGGTTTGTCACCACAATTTTTAGTGCCGGATGCAGTTTGGCATTACATCCGCACCCAAGGGCTTTATCGCTAAGCCCTGTCGCTGCCAATTCTTTTTCATTCGATTTTTTTATTCAAGGTAAGTATCTGCATGTCTGATTTAAACCAAGCCATTATCAACGCCCTGGAAGATCTCAAGGCGAAAAACCTAGTCACCCTGGATGTGCGCGAGCTGTCCGATGTGATGGACACTTTGATTATCGCCAGCGGTACTTCCAGCCGTCACACCCGTGCGCTGGCCGAGAACCTGGTCGAAGACCTGAAAAAACAGGGTTTCCGCGCCCTGGGTATTGAAGGCCTGGAAGCGGGCGACTGGGTACTGGTGGACTACGGCGATACAGTGGTGCACGTCATGCAGCAGGAAACCCGCGATTTTTACGAGCTGGAAAAACTCTGGTCCATGAAACCGGCTAACCGCGGTTAATGTTGCTTGGTTAATGGTTAGCGGCTAAATCACTGTATGAGAATTCGCATTATTGCCGTGGGCACAAAAATGCCCGACTGGGTGGAGCAGGGCTACGCCGAATACGCCAAGCGCATGCCGCGCGATGTGAGCGTAGAGATGGTTGAGCTGGCCCTCGCCCAGCGCGGCAAAAACAGCGATATCGCCAAGGCCATGGAGAAGGAAGGCGAGGCCATGCTCGCCAGTATCGGCAAGGGCGAGCAGGTGATTGCGCTGGATGTTAAAGGCAAGCCCTGGAGTACCGAGCAGCTGGCGGAAAACCTGGCTAGCTGGAAGATGAGCGGCAGCAACTACTGCCTGCTGATTGGCGGCCCGGATGGCCTGGCGCCAGCGGCGCTGGCGCTGGCCTCGGTAAAGTGGTCGCTCTCGCCTTTAACCTTGCCCCATCCGCTGGTGCGCATTCTGGTTATCGAGCAGCTCTACCGCGCCTGCAGTATTTTGCAGAACCATCCCTACCACAAATAGTCTCAACCCCTGAGTGAGTCCTGACTGAAGCTGAGGCTTGTCCCCGTTTTTAATTTTGCCGTTTTTAATCCGGCAATTTTTTTAATAGAGATTCGCATTTGGGGATTTATCCCTGCGGCGTAAATGGTAAGCTGCCTGCGGCTGACAAACGCTGTGCCTTGGCAAAATAAAAGTCGCTATGAGTTAAGCCTTTCCCCGAGTTAAATGCATCGAGTATTCCGGTTCGCGAATGGAAGAATCCCAACACTTTAAAGATCACCAGCGGGAATTAAGGCTGTTTCGCGCGCGTATTGTGTTTATGACGCTGGTCATGCTGGCGCTCTTCGGTGCTTTGGCCTATCGCTATTATTTTTTGCAAATTCTCAATTACGAGGATTTTGCCACCCAGTCGGATCGCAACCGAATTCACGTTCAGCCAATTCCCCCGTCGCGCGGGTTGATTTTTGATAGCAAGCATCAGGTTCTGGCGGATAACAAGCCCAGCTACACCCTTACCATCGTTAGCAACAATGCCCAGGAACTGGAAAAAACCATCGCCAAGCTGCGCCGGATTATCTCTATCTCGGCCGCAGACCTGGGCAAGTTTTACAAACTGAAAAAGCAGCAGCGCCACTCCCTCGACCCTGTGCCGCTGAGGTTCAAACTGACCGAGGAAGAGATAGCGCGCCTGGCCGTTAACCAGCATTTGCTGGATGGTGTGGAAGTTGAAGCTGAGCTGGTGCGCAACTATCCCCATGGCGACCTCTTTGCCCATGTGATCGGCTACACCGGGCGCATTAACGAGCGCGAGCTGCAGGGTTTTACCGAGGATCAGGTGCAGCGCTATTCCGGCACTCACTCCATCGGCAAAATCGGTGTGGAAAAAAGCTACGAAGACGTGCTGCTGGGCGAAGTGGGCAGCCAAAACGTGGAGACCAATGCCTCGGGTCGGGTAATGCGCGTACTGGATCGCGAAGACCCGCGCCAGGGCAAAGACCTGACGCTGTACCTGGATGCGGATATTCAGGAGACAGCGGCGGCAGCGCTGCAGGGCCGCCGCGGTGCGGTGGTTGCCATAGAAGTTAAAACTGGCGGGGTGCTGGCGGCGGTAAGCAATCCCGGCTTTGACCCCAACCTGTTTGTCACTGGCATAGGCTATCAGGAGT
>CBIMZH010000060.1:0-9362 GCA_966248255.1 uncultured Cellvibrio sp. | reverse complement strand
CCAGGGTTTTTCTGCCACTGGCGCAAAAGGTTCAGAGGCGCTTTGGCGGCGCCAACCGGCCCAGATAATCCCACAGCCCACCAGGCCAAACACCAGGGCAAAAACAAGTTTGAACATCAGCATCCCCGGGCGCAGGCTGCGGTCAATCACCGCCTCATCCGGGTTGTCCGGGTTAACCCAGATGGCCACCGACTCGCCCTGCTGGTGCAGCCACTCCAGGCGACGCCCCAGCTGCCGCTGAAAATCGCCGACATTATCGCTGCCGCCCGCTATGGCTACGCGGCTAGCTTGACGATCCTGCCCGGCAAACCTGTAGCGGTAACTGGCAGTCACGCCATAAGTGGTGGCGTCATCGCCGCGATGCACTTCCAAATGCGCACTAAGCAAATGCGCCTGCACCGGCTGCCAGGACTGCATACGCGCCCAGTCGTAAACACTGGGGATAACCCCAAACAACATAAAACCTATGCCTACCGCCGCAAACGGCAAACCGAATAACATCAGCTGCCAACTGCGTTTTGCCTCTGCCATCCCGGAACCTCCTTATCTATTGCACTGGGGCGAGTTTACGGGAATAAATTGGCGCCGCCCAAATTACTCAGCCCCGGCTACCTCTATCTCGTACCAGAGGCTTTGCGTATTGCCGTCCAGCATTAACCTCGCCCGGCCTTGATTGTCCTGCACCGGCAGCGGCGATTGGCGCTGCCCCGTCTCGTCCAGCACCCAGGCGCGAGTGCGCTGGCTGGCGAAGGGCAAGTCGATAAGCGCGGGAATAACCTCTACCAAACTGGGGCTTTTACCCCAATCGTTAGCCACCGAAACCTGCTCGCTATCGGTCCACTGCATTGCGCTATTTTCGCTGTAGCCGGTGGCGACCAGCAAAATCGATGCAGGTTTTTCCGGCGTGGCAAAACTGCCCTGCTGCGCAGTTAACGCCAGAGTCGCCCAGTTGCGCCGCGTCGGTTGCACCTGCACGCGAACATTGCCCAGCTGCAGCGCGCGCCCCTCGATAAAGCCCACCAGGGCCTTGGTGTTATCGCTGTTAATGCTGACCAGGCCCGCCGACTCGTCGCGCAGATCCCAGCGCAATTCGCCGGTATCTGCTGTGACCACAGCTGAGGCATCAACCTCTGGCGCCCGGTCCAAGCCCTGGGGCACAGCCGCGATATCCAAGGCCAGGCGCTGTTGCAGCGGCAGCCGGTCGGGCACCCCCAGGTGGGAGCCATTGGCGACATTCCACTGACTGCCGTTTACTGCCAGCACCTGCAGCTCTTTCGCCGGTGGGAAGTTCAGCAGCGCCAGCTGTTTGGCGGCCGCCAGGTCGCCGCGGCGAAACAGGTTGGCCGCAATCAGCATATTGGCCATTTTGGCGGGGTGGGCGTTGATACTGAAAAAATCGCTGAAATAGCCCTGCGCCCAGTTGTCATTCGGGCCGGCATCATAGGCAAACATCATAATCGCATCCCAGTCCTGCAGGGCGCCGTAGGCGGCCACCAGCAGCGGGCCCTCGCTGCCATAGTTATTGGGCGATGGGTGCTGATATTCGGAAATAGTGAACGGCTTGCCCGCGATGCGCTGTTTGGCAAGCCCCGCCAGAGTGTTATCCAGACTGTTCACCATGGATATATTGTTGATACGCCAGTTAAACCGGTTCCAGTGTTTATCGGGGAAAATCGGGTGCTGCCAGTAGGCGTGGGCATCAACAAAATCCATTTGCCCCTGGGCACTGGGCGTAGAGTTCATCAAGGCAGTGCCGGTTACCAAGGCCTTAACCCCCAGGTCGGCTTTTAAGTAGCTGTACATAGCCGCCCAATAGGCCTGCTCCAAGCCGCGCAAAAACTCCGCCCAATCCAGCGCACGCCCCTGGGTATAGCCCTGAGCGCGCTGGTTGTTGCTAATATTTTTCGCCTCCAGGCGCTCGCCCGAGGCCAGGTGCCCCAGGCTGCCGCCGGGCTTAAAGCTCACCCCGGCCAGATACACACTGCCCAAATGGGTGCCGAAGCCGGAGAAATTGATACGCGCATCTGGCTCATTATCCGGCGCGATAAAACTGCTTTCAAAATACTGCCAATTGGGTTTGAGCGAATAACTCTGCCCTTTCAGGCTAGCCCAGGGAGCATGTGCTTGGCCCAGGTTGGCGTTGAGTTGGCGAGAATCATTGGCTTTGGCCCAAAAGCCCAGGGTATATACCTGGCCCTGCTTAACATTCAGCCCGCCCTGATTTAATTGCACATGCCAGGCGGCATCCGCCGCCCGGGAAATATTGATAGCCACCCCCTGACGCCCGGCAAATTCACCCGCCGTAAAATCCGCCTGGGCGCCGGACTGAGTTTCTTTATTCCAACCTGCCAGGCCAGAATCAAAATCCGGGTTTCGCAGTAACTCGCTACCGAGGGGTTCATCCTGTGCGCCCCAGGCTGTTTCCAGTGCCCGGGTACTGGGGTATTTGGCTGCCAGCCAGGCATTCCAGCGGGTATTTAACTGATCGCGGTAAAACCCGGGCCAGGTATCCATGGAGCCGTCATAAAACTGCTGGAACAAGCCATTTTCATTGTTGATTTCAACCATGGCCACAGCTGGGTCGCGGGCGTAACTCATACCGGTATAGGGGTTAACATGCTGCAGTAGCTGGCGCGCATAGGCCTTTTCCAGCCTATGGAAATCCGCATCCAGCGCCACCAGCATATGGCGCTGCTTGGTATCCAGCTGGGTGATTGCCGCTGGCAAGCCATCGCCGGGCATAAACTCGCGCGAATTGATCAGGTTGATATCGACATAGATACCGTTCAACTTGAGTTGATTAACGAAGTAGTCGAGTTTATCGAGGTTGGCGGCATTCAGACTTTTGCTGTTGCCCGCGGCGTAATCGATCAGGCTCTCGGCGCCATAGTGGTTATCCATATGGTGAAAGCGCACCAGGTTAATACCGAACTTGGCCAGGCGTTTGGCAATCGCCCGCGCCTGGGTATGGGCGGGAAACGCCGACCCGGCGGTGATATTAACGCCCAAAAACCTGACCCTCTCGCCAGCCAGGGAAAAGTGCCCCTCGGCATCCACCTGCAGATAGCCGCGAGCACCGGCAGGCGCGGCGTTGTAGCTGGCCAGGTTAGTCACCCCGGGGCTGGCATCGTCATAGGGCAGCACGAAAGCCGCCATCTGGTCAGGTGTAAACTCGCTGCTTGCTTTGTGTGCTGTGCCTGGGGTGCAGGCGATAAGCGCGAGCAGCGGCAGCATTGCCAGTAGACAGCGGCGCATGTGCAGGACAGGTCTTGAGTCCATAGGTCATCCTCTTATTCTTATAGTGAGAATTACAATCAGCCAAGGCGGACCAAAGTTTATCCATACCTCGCGGTTACAGGGGCGAATTCCGGTGTAAATAAGGGTAAAATGCCCGCCCTCAACCCACCCCGGGATGCCAGTTGGCGCGGACTAAAATTTAAGCGCCAGAGTGAATTTTGCCCGGATTTATTGGTTGACAATCCGTTTTGACACGGCATAATGTCGCGTCCTTGATTCCAGACCCTTTTTTGGCGGCTTCCGCCTGCTGGTTGAACCTTTTACTTTTTAAGATTTTTACAGGAGCACTACGGTGGCTAATTCTCCCCAAGCTAAAAAACGTGCGCGCCAAAACGAGAAAGCTCGCAAGCACAACGCAAGCATGCGCTCTATGGGGCGTACTTACCTCAAGAAAGTGCTGAGCGCTATCCAAACTGGCGACAAAGCAGCTGCTCAAGCCGCTTACTCTTCAGCTGTTGCTGTTATCGACCGCATTGCTGACAAAGGCCTTATTCACAAGAATAAAGCTGCTCGTCACAAGAGCCGTCTGAACGCCAAGCTGAAAGCTATGGCTGCCTAATAAAGGCAATCAGATTCCGATTTGTACAGCTGCTGTACGGGTCGAACAAAAAACCGGCTAAGGCCGGTTTTTTTATGCCCATCATTTGCCCCTCTTGTATAAAAAGTCCCCGCCAGCACACAACTTAGGCTATACACTGCCATAAAAAAAGATTATCTTCGGCTGCACTTAAGGGCCCCTTAAGCCCCCAGGGGCAAGGCTGCCGGATAGCAAAAGGCCCTGAGTTGAGCGACCGGCTAGTCGCCAATTGCACAGCTAAATAACAGGCAATACCCGCAAATAAAGGCAGATGCCCGCCGGCGAGATATCTGGCAGGAATCAGTAGTGCGCATACTAATAATGGAGACTTTTTATGTTGCCACGTGAGCATTATCTGAAGCAGTCGTTTCAGGACGCCGTTAATTTCCCCGAGGGATTTGAAAAAGGTGGGCTTACTGATATTCAGGCTCGCCTGGTGCGCAAAAATGGAATTTTAATCAATGCACTAATCGTTGATGAAGTATCCGACCCCACCTCCGACGATCTGCATATCCTCAAGGTAATTGCCAATCAAAGCGCCCCCAAAAGCCCGGTTGAGCAGGCCTGGGCCAAATACATCACCCTGGTAAAAGCCAAAAGCAGCGACAGCAAGCCCGCTAAAAAAACCGCCAAAGCTAAAGCCGATACCAAAACCGAACCCGCAAAAGCCAAGGTTGACGCGGTAAAAACCGAGCCCAAAGCCAAGGCAGCCGCCGCAGAAAAGCCCAAAAAAACCACCAAAAAAGCCAGTGAAAAGGCGTAAAACTTCGCCAAAACGCCAGCCAACAGTTAAAAACCAGCAATAAAAAAGGAGGCCTCAGCCTCCTTTTTTATTGTCTGTATGCCTATTGCCGCTTAAAACTAGGGTAAACGCACCAGCACAGCATAGCTGGCACCAGCCCTCAGGCCGCGCAGCAGATTGTCCTTTTGCCGCACGCCATCCAGATAGACCTCCAGGCCAGCCGCACCCCGCTCGTAGCTCACCGCCAGCTGGGCACCGCGAAATTCGCGCTGCACACTGGCCTGGGCCCAGTCAGCCGGCAATTGCGGCTGAACCCGCATGCCTTCAGGCTCACCCTTTAAGCCAAAAATATGCTCAATCAGGCAGCGATAAACCCAGGACACAGTGCCGGTATTAAACAGCTGCGATGAGCGCCCGGCAGTGCGCGGGTACTGGTGATAGGCACCGCGATAGTAATTGGGGATAAACACCGGCAGCTGGCCGCGCTGCAGATAATCCGCCTCGCTGGGGCCGGGGATCATTTCGCGCAGATGGCGATAGGCCAACTCACCCTGACCGGCTTGGAGCAGGGCAAAAATATAAAACACAGCCGCATGGTTGTAGACAGAGCCGTTTTCCGCCGAGCCAGGGTGTTTTTGCGTCACCCGGCCCACATCGTCGCGCATGGCGGTAAAGGCTGGCGCGAGCATGGCCACACCATAGGGCGTCGCCAATTGCGCCTCCACCGCGGCAATCATTTTTTGCTGTTGCTGCGCATCAGCCGCACCAGCTAACAGCGCCCAGGATTGCGGGTTGAGGAAGATGCGGCCTTCAGGGTCTTTGCTTACGCCAAAGACAACATCATCATCGGTAATACCACGGCCAAACCAGTCGCCATCCCAGAGGTGCTGATTAACCGCGCGATTAATATCCTCAGCGCCCGCGCGCAGCTCGGCGGCAACTTGCGCCTGGCCGCGCCTGTCGCAGACATCAGCCCAGAGTTTTAAAGCGTAGCTGCTAGCCACCGACAACCAGCCGGAAACACCCTTGCCTTTGTAACCCACCATATTCATAGGGTCGCACCAGTCGCCCTGGGCGATAAAGCTCAGGCCGCGATAGTCGCGCGCCTGCAGCAGCCAGCGCATTGCCTGGGTAATACGCGCAAACACCGTCTGCTGCTCACCAGTTTCGGCATGGGCGACCAACTCATCCAAAAGCGCGTAATCATTGCTTTCATCGAGATAGGCCTGGAGGCAGACCGGCAGCCACACACAGTGATCCGTGTGCGGAATCTGGTTGATGTATTTCAGCTCGGCGCCCTCCACCAGCAGTATGCCGTCGGGCATAGCACCGCTCGCCTCCTGTTGCGCCAGGGCATGTATAAAGGCCGCGCGGGTTACCTGGGGCTTAATAAAGCTCATGCCCATATTGTCCTGCAGGTAATTGCGCGTCTGTGGGTCGGTGGTTAAACGATTCACATCGCCGTGGTAAAACACCTGGCGCGGCAGCCAGTGATTCACAAAATTATCCAGCTCGGCATCGGGGGTTTTGATTTGCAAACAGCCCTGCCCCTGGCTCACATAAGCGGCGTAGTCGCGCTGGGTTTGGGCAAAGGCATCGGCGCTTAAATAGCGCTGCTTAAGTTCAGCCACCTCAGCCACATCGAATGCAGGGCCAAAAATAAAACGGTTTTCAAACACCCCTTGCGGTGCCAGCGCCAAGCGAAATTGCAGCGCGGCAACAGGCGTCTCGTAACGGGCATCGCCATTGTCCAGCAATGGCAATTGCAAGGCGCTGGGGTTGTGCAAGCCGCCCTCGCCTTCAAAGGTTTCCTGCTTGGCCTCCCAGGCCGCTGGCGCCTGCTCACTAAGCAAAAAAGTTTTGTCTTTAAAATTTTTATTTTTGAAATAGTCGGCGACTTTTTGATAGGGGGTTACACAGCTGGCGACAATGCCCTGCAACTCGGCGCTATATTCCGCCGACTGATTCATCCAGGACATATAGCCAACAGTAAAGTAACTGTAGAGGCTGAGCTTGCGCGACCTGACCGAGGTGTTGCGCAATTTGACTTGCCACAGCTCCACCACCTCATCCACCGGCAGCGACAGCTGCAACTCTATATGCACGCCATCGCACTCCAGCTCCCAGCGCAAATCGCTTTTGCCCACAGAAAAGCAATAGTGATCGTAAGCGGCGCGCACCGGCTCATAGGGTGCAGAAAAAATCTTGCCCGTTTCCTCGTCCTTGACATAAAAAAAGCGGCCCGGATGATGCGCGTAATAGGGCTGCTCCGGCTGCATAAAAGTTTTGGCTTCCAGATTCGGCGCATGGGCATATTTGGCTGGCTCGGGCTGCATATGCTGAGCCACGGCATAGCCGCGACAGGTAGCCTGAATCATCATTTTGCGATTCCACAAAAAGCCCGCAGCGCGCGGCATTTGGGTGGGGCTGTAGAGTGCGTAGCGCTCGCCGTTATGCGTGGGTTGCAACATGCTGCTAACTCCAATAAAGCTTTGTTGAATATTAAAAAGCTGCGTTGAATTTAAAAAAGGCCCCTAATGGGGCCAAGAGCAACAGAAGACAATGCGGATTGTCCCTCTGCTAACAGTCGTTTCGGCTAAGGATCATTTTTTGCCAAATATTTTCCGCCCACTAGTCCTGAGCGCGCTTTAACAAATCTGCCTGAATCTGCGCCAGGCGCGCATTGGTCAGCGGGTAAAAACTGATGATCACCACAGCCACAAGCGCAATGGCACCAGGCACTAGAGTTTGCAGTGCCGCTATGCCCGTTTGCGAAGCGCCGCCCTGGGCGCCATTGGCGACATAGCCTATGGCCGACAAAATCCACAACATCAGTGCCGAGCCCAGTGCGCCGCCAAGTTTTTGCGCAAAGGTTGCCGCCGAAAAAGTCATGGCGGTGGCGCGACGCCCGGTTTTCCACTCGGTGTAATCGGCAGAGTCGGCGTACATGGACCAGGCCAAAGGCGACTTGGGCCCCAGCGCCAGGCTGATCAAAACATTAAAAATAAAAATTAATTGGATCTGCTCTTTGGGCACAAAATAGAGCGCAATGGAGAGCGCGCCCACCAGCGTCATAAGCGTAATCAGCAACTTGGTCTTATCAAAAAATTTGGTCAGCAGCGGCGTAATAGCGGCGCCCACCGCCAACGCCAAACCCTGGTAGAGCAGATAGTTGGAAATCAGATCTTCGCGACCAATAAAATATTTTAAGTAGTAGTAAGCCGAGCCGCCGCGCAGGGTGATGGTCATCATAATCACCAGCGCCAGGGCAATTAAAATCAGCCAGGGGCGATTGTTTAACAGGTCGCGCAGGTCGCCCAAAGGCGAAGACTGCTGATTTAGCGGCGGCGCAATTCGCTCGCGGGTATTAAAAAAAGTAATGGCGAAAATAATGGCGGCAGCGGCGCCGTAGCAGGCCATGGTCAACTGCCAACCGCGCGCGTCATCGCCCTGGCCCAAATAGGCCACCAGTGGCAGGGTAAATTTATTCACCAGGCTGGTGCCGACAAAGGCGGCAATAAAGCGAAAGCTGATGAGCGTATTGCGCTCTTGCGGCTCAGCAGTCATCACCCCCGACAGCGAGGAGTAAGGCGTGGACAGCACTGTGTAGCAGAGCATCATCAGCGAGTAGGTGGCATAGGCGTAAAGCAATTTGCCATTGGCGGTTAACTCGGGCGAGCTGAAGGTGAGCACCGCCGCGCCCGCCATGGGCAGGCCGGCAAAAATTAAATAGGGGCGAAATTTGCCAAAGCGGCTGCGGGTGCGATCCGCCACGGCGCCCATCAGTGGGTCGGTAATGGCATCGATAATTTTGGTGAGCAAAAACATGGTGCCAGCGGCTGCCGCTGGCAGACCGAACACATCGGTATAAAACACCGCAAGAAAGGAGGCGATACTCGCCCAGTACAAATTGAAGCCCAAATCGCCCAGGGCGTAGCAGGACTTTTCACGCAGCGAAAGTTTGGCCAGGCGCTCTGAGCGCACCTGAGGGCTGTTAGCTGAAGTCATTAATTTTGCCTGTTGGTTTTAATTTTCGTTATTGTTTGCTGCAACTGATTTTTAGGCCACTTGCTCGCTTGTTAATTTCACTCGCTTCATTTAAGCCGCTTGCTGGACTGGCGCACCTGGATGTCGTAGCCCATATCCAGCTGCTTTTGCGCAATCGGTTTGCCTTCAAGTGCAGCAACTATCATCTGCGCCGCGGCCAGGCCCATCTCATAGCGACGTACAGTGACGCTGGTGAGCGAGGGGTTAACAAAGGCTGCCGCTTCTATATCGTTAAAGCCGCAAATCGCCAGCTGCCCGGGCACGGCAATATGCATCCGCTGCGCCTCAAACAGCGCCCCCAGGGCCAGGTCGTCATTCAGACAAAAAACCGCATCCAAATCACCGCTCACCTCGGCCAGCAGGCTGCGCAGCAGCTCGCCACCCATGGCGATGGACGAGGGCGCGGGCGTGGTAATTACCCGCTCTTTGCGGTATGCGCCCTGCTGCTCCAGCGCCGCCTTGTAGCCCGCCAAGCGCTGCTGGGCGCGCGGGTCCATGCGCGCACCTAAAAACCCTATTCGACTGCAACCCTGCTGCAACAGGTGCCCGGTCATATCAAAAGCCGCCTGGTAGTGGGACAGGCCGACATTCATATCCAGAGGCGCGTCCAGTAATTCCATCAGCTGCACTATGGGAATACGCGACTTCTGCAGCAGGCTATGGCAGGCCCGGGTCTGGTCGCCGCCAGTGATAATCAGC